>NZ_BAAFZI010000090.1:0-5058 GCF_045862175.1 Lacticaseibacillus salsurae
GGTCTGGTAACTTGAGGCACTGATTGGCAAGTTGCCTAAAGTTGATACGATGAAGAAACTCTTGGAACAAAACGAGCCCGGCGTCATTTGAAAGTTGACCGCCGTCGGCGGTCACAGTCACATTGGTATTGCATTGCAGGGATAAGCTGGTTAAAGTTGAGATGGTGTGAAGCCTCGCTTTCGTGATGGTTTTCGTCGACTCAACCTTAGCATATAGGCGCACCCAATGGGTGAAACACCAAAGCAGCGCAGTCCCGTGTGAATCGTGGGATTGCGCTGCTTTTTTGAAATTCTATGAATAATCCAGGTAAGTTAGTAAGTGCGTTGAATTGGCTGATACAAACAATTACTGGTCTAGGTGAAAAACTCGACATGGCGGTTGAAACATTAACTATTATTTTTGACGAATTTATAAAAGCATTACCGAGTAGCCTGGCCAGGCTACTCGGTAATGCTCAATGAAGTGGAAACTAGTAATATACCGTGCCATAACCGTTTGACATCAATGGTTACGGTCTATTTGATACTTTCAACCTTTAGTGGGTAAACTGATCACAAATTTTGCCCCAGTCGGGTGATTATCGATGACTTCCAGCTCACCATGATTCAAATCGATCAATCGCTTGGCAATGGCTAAACCCAATCCGGTGCCGCCGATTTGTTTTTCGCGCGAAGCATCCACGCGGTAAAACCGGTCGAACACTTTGGCCTTATCCACATCCGCAACCCCTGGGCCTAAATCAGACACAGACAACAACGCCCGATCATGCGTGCGCGCCACTTCAAGGGTAATGTGAGAGTCTTCCCCATATTTTTCGGCATTATTGAGTAATGCCACTACCACCTGTTCGATCGAATCCCGATGGGCATAGGCCAACACGGTTTCTGTGCCGATCACTTGCAAAGGCTTATGGTCACCGATCGGATAACTGTTGGCCACGCGCTGGGCTAGTTTGGTCAAATCAAACCAGTCACCGGCTAAATGCGCATGATCCATCCGCGACAAACTCAATAATCGCTCGATCAACTCTTGCATCGCTAAGCTTGACGATTCGATGGTCGCCAAAGACTCTTGCACAATTTCGGGATGATCTTTGGCATGGCGGCGAATTAAGCCCGCATGCCCACGTATTGCCGCTAACGGCGTGCGCAATTCATGCGACGCATCCGAAACAAATTGATGGTCGCGAATCACTTGTTGATTCAAGCTCGTCAACAAACGGTTAAATTCAATTCCCAATGCTTTGACTTCAGCCGGTCCAGCAGGCACTGGCAAGGTTTCATGATAAGTGGCATCTTTGGCTTCCACGATGGTTTCCGCCGCAGTCGTCAAATCGACCAGTGGTTGATTGAGCCTTTTGGCAAAAATATGAATCAGCCAAATGCCTAACAATAAGCCGATCATACTCATCACCACGATCACCAACAAAGTCAACTTGAATAACTCGATCATATTATTCAAACTCAGCCACAATTCATAGGTGACTTTGGTTTTGCCATAATGCTCGGTTTCAGCCAAGTGGTAATAAATCCCTTGCTTTTGTTGGTATTGGATATGTGACCATAACGCCCAAGTATCCCAATCATCTTTCAAAAAGGCTTTGGTATGTTTGGTGTAGTAATAGCGGGTCGGTTTGGTATGCGGCCGCACGATCACCCGCACAAGGCTGGTATGCATATTGACATTGGCCGTATCGCGCCAATAATCCCAGTCTGGTTTGTTGTCGGCGAAACTTTTTTGCAAGGTGGTCATCAATTGCGACGCATCATCTTTTTTATTGTGGATCAAATGCGCGCCGACCACACTGATGGTGACCAAACCCACTGCCAGCATTAATACGGTGAGTAGCCAGGCATAAGCACGCGAAATCCGACTGGCGCTAGATTCGGTATTTTTAGGCATGGCACCAGTCCGCTGATAACACATAACCGACACCGCGCACCGTGTGGATCAAAGGCGTCGTGTTTGGCAAGTCCAATTTGTTGCGCAAGTAGCGAATATACACATCGACAATATTGACTTGCCCATCAAAGTCTTGCCCCCACACGGTATCCAGTAACTCATCGCGTGTCATGGGATTATCGGCGTGTTGGATCAAGGCTAACAACAGTTCATATTCACGCGGCGTCAGCACCGCCACTTGGTCGCCTCGCCGAACGGTACGGGCTTTAGTATCCAGCGTCAAATCACCAACGGTATAGGTACTATGCGGGGTATGGTTCTGCCGGCGAACACATACGCGAACCCGCGCCAGCAATTCTTCGATATCAAAAGGCTTGGTGATGTAATCATCGGCCCCGTTATCCAATCCTGCCACTTTGTCGCCAACATAATCGCGTGCGGTCATCATGATCACTGGCAAGTCATCGTTTTTGCGAATGCGCCGTAAGACTTCTAAGCCGTCGAGTTTGGGCAACATCCAATCTAAAATCACCAAGTCGAGACTTTGGCCGTGCGCTTGATAATATTGCCACGCACTCAAGCCGTCGTGCACTACCGAAACGTCATAGCCTTCAAATTTGAGTTCTGAGGATAAAAAGGTGGTCAAACTTTCTTCATCTTCAACTAATAACAATGACTGTGCCATGTGCTCCCCCTTTTCGCAAATTGCTATTGCAAGAATAACATATTCTCCCCAGTTTACAATTCAAGTGCAACACCCTGACGACTAGACCAAAAAGGCCATGAAGACCTATTCTTGTTAGTGCTAGCTAAACAAGAAAGCAGGAATCTTCATGACCCACTCCCAGATTAGCACCCACAAGCACTACCAAAAACTTAATCTTGGCGACCGAGCTACGATTCAGGCCCTCCGGTCTGCCGGCAAGACTATGACCGATATTGCGCTGGTGCTCCATTGCAATAAGTCGACAATCTCACGAGAGATCACACGCGGAGCGGTAGCTCAGCTCGACTCAAAGCACCATTCTCACCAAGTCTATCTTGCAGAAACGGCTCAAACACTACACGCCCAGAAACGTGACAGGACGGGACACCACATCTTTCTCAAAACCAGCCGTACGTTCTTTAAGGCTCTTACTAAGGAGCTTACTCGTAAGCCCCGCGTACATAGCGTTGACAGCTTCGTACACTTCTATTGCGACCAGGGTAAGTCCTGTCCTTCAACGACAACCGTGTATCGCTACATCGATGCCGGACTGCTTAAGCTAGACAACATGGCGTTGCCTAAGAAGCTACGACGCCGGGTCAAAGCTTATAAGAACGCCCATAAGCGTAAGAACAAGAAGATATACGGCGACTCAATCGAGTTGCGTCCTGCGGCCGTGAATGACCGCACAGGCGTGGGACATTGGGAGGGTGACTTGGTCAAAGGCATTCGCTCAGCTGATGAGCCAGCATTAATGACCCTCACAGAACGGTACAGCCGGACTGAAATCATCGTCAAGATTCCTGACTATCATGCGGGCACCTGTCTTAAAGCTTTGCAGGACACGATTGACGACTACGGTGTCAAGGAGTTTGAGAGTATCACGTTTGACAACGGTTCCGAGTTTGCCAAGTTATCAGAGATTGTTGGAACCCAGATCTATTTTGCTCATCCATACTCGCCTTGGGAGCGCGGCACTAACGAGAACACCAACGGACTACTCAGGGAGTACTTCCCGAAGGGAAGGTCTCTCAGGGACGTTACGCTGGTTGAGATCCAGGCAGTCCAGTCCGCACTGAACCATCGTCCCAGACGTATTCTGAACTATCTTCGACCATGCGATTACTACCGACGCATGGCTTAACAACCTAGACCACTATCAAGGATTCGTTATCATCGTTGTACTTGACTTGAAAATTGAGGTAAATAATTTGTCTTATTCACCAGTACCCTCCAGAGGGCCCTCCTGCTTAATTGCATCGGCTTTAGTGGCTTCATTAGTTCCTTTTTGGTGCTTGACCGGTGAATAAATAGAGAAGACCTTCATGGTCTGTTTTCCAGCGTTGATCACGTTATGCCAAGTGTTATCAGGAACAACTACAGCCTCTCCCGGATGAATTTCCTGATCAACTGTTAAATGATCTTTATCTTTCCCCCATTGGATGTAAGCTGATTCCTGAGACAACTTTTAAGAGAGCGTATGGTAGATTGCAAATTTAATCCGAATTTTTGGACAAATTTGTCAGTATAACCTGATACGGTGTTTGCCAGTCGAGTATTTTAAGCGGTCGCTGGTTAATTTGGAGTAACGTCGTCGTTAAATCTTGAGCACTAATGTGCTCAAAACGAGTCCCTTTAGGATAAAAATAACGTAAATTCCGATTAAATCGTTCATTACTACCACGTTCAGCTGGCGTATAAGCATGGCAGTAATAGGTCTTAATACCGTATTGTGCTTCAAGTGATACTAGACCGCTAAACTCAGTGCCACGGTCCACAGTAAAGCTGTGCACCGGACCATTAAAAGTGGTTAGGAACTTAGTTAGTGCTTCATTAACAGTCGCTGTCGTCCGATCTTTTAACCGGTATGCCCAAAGGAACCGTGATTTGCGATCGATTAAAGTTAATAAAACTGCCTTACTATGCCCACGAGGACCAACGACTGTATCTAGTTCAAAATCGCCGATGCGATTACGTTGATTAATCATCATGGGACGCTGTTCAATTGATCGCCCCAAAGATTGATTATATTTGGATCGTTGGTCAACGTTACGCCGTTGGCGTACGCCATGTTCAGGTAGATCATTCAAGGAGAAACCAATTCTCCCCTGATTTAGCCAATTATAAATAGTGGCTGTTGAACTAGGCCACCATATTTTCGACCCTTGTAGTAAATTTATAGCGAATTTGATAGGCCTCACCGTCGAATTTAGCCAAAATTAAAATTGGTATAGCAAATACCCTTAACAGGGTCAGCACATTGCTCAAGACGATGGCCGCGTCAATCTTGACGGCCAGTGATTCAGCTGTCCGAGTGTTCACCAAGTCAAGCCCCAGCGTGCCCTTCATAAAAGCAAACCGGCGTTCAATGGTACCTCTTCGATTCTCGGCATCAGTATCCTCACGCCGTTTCGCTGCATCAACGTGTTTTGGATGCCGGCCAAGCTTC
>NZ_BAAFZI010000091.1:0-3132 GCF_045862175.1 Lacticaseibacillus salsurae
TTGAAAGTTTGCACTTTCAAAACTGGACATCATTGTATTTAGTTGCCTTGAACCGTATTTGTGCTAACCACCTGCTGGCAATTACGACCAACAGGGTTTTTGGTTAAGTCCTCGACCGATTAGTACTGGTCCGCTCCAAACATCGCTGCTCTTCCACTTCCAGCCTATCTACCTGATCATCTCTCAGGGGTCTTACTTCCATAAAGGAATGGGAAATCTCATCTCGAGGGGGGCTTCACACTTAGATGCTTTCAGCGTTTATCCCTTCCGTTCATAGCTACCCAGCGATGCGCCTGGCGGCACAACTGGTACACCAGCGGAACGTCCATCCCGGTCCTCTCGTACTAAGGACAGCTCCTCTCAAATTTCCTGCGCCCGCGACGGATAGGGACCGAACTGTCTCACGACGTTCTGAACCCAGCTCGCGTACCGCTTTAATGGGCGAACAGCCCAACCCTTGGGACCGACTACAGCCCCAGGATGCGATGAGCCGACATCGAGGTGCCAAACCTCCCCGTCGATGTGGACTCTTGGGGGAGATAAGCCTGTTATCCCCAGGGTAGCTTTTATCCGTTGAGCGATGGCCCTTCCATACGGAACCACCGGATCACTAAGCCCGACTTTCGTCCCTGCTCGACTTGTCAGTCTCGCAGTCAAGCTCCCTTATACCTTTACACTCTGCGAATGATTTCCAACCATTCTGAGGGAACCTTTGGGCGCCTCCGTTACATTTTAGGAGGCGACCGCCCCAGTCAAACTGCCCACCTGACACTGTCTCCCACCACGCTTAGTGGTGCGGGTTAGAGTGTTCATACAGCAAGGGTAGTATCCCACCAATGCCTCCACCGAAACTAGCGTTCCGGCTTCTACGGCTCCTACCTATCCTGTACAAGCGGTACAAACACTCAATATCAAGCTACAGTAAAGCTCCATGGGGTCTTTCCGTCCTGTCGCGGGTAACCCGCATCTTCACGGGTATTAAAATTTCACCGAGTCTCTCGTTGAGACAGTGCCCAAATCATTACGCCTTTCGTGCGGGTCGGAACTTACCCGACAAGGAATTTCGCTACCTTAGGACCGTTATAGTTACGGCCGCCGTTTACTGGGGCTTCAATTCTGGGCTTCGCTTACGCTAACTCATCCTCTTAACCTTCCAGCACCGGGCAGGCGTCAGCCCCTATACGTCATCTTACGATTTAGCAGAGACCTGTGTTTTTGATAAACAGTTGTTTGGGCCTATTCACTGCGGCTGTACTTGCGTACAGCACCCCTTCTTCCGAAGTTACGGGGTCATTTTGCCGAGTTCCTTAACGAGAGTTCGCTCGCTCACCTGAGGCTACTCGCCTCGACTACCTGTGTCGGTTTGCGGTACGGGTAGTTTATTTCTCACTAGACGCTTTTCTTGGCAGCGTGACATCAGGAACTTCGCTACTTAAATTTCGCTCCCCATCACAACTTGTCCTTATAGTCGCAAGCATTTCACTCACGTCAAGACTTGTTGCTTGGACATCCATTTCCAACCGGATGCTTTCCTTAGCCTTCTGCGTCCCGCCATCGTTCAAACAAAATAAACTAGTACAGGAATTTCAACCTGTTTGTCATCGACTACGCCTCTCGGCCTCGCCTTAGATCCCGACTAACCCTGGGAGGACGAGCCTTCCCCAGGAAACCTTAGTCATACGGTGGACAGGATTCTCACCTGTCTTTCGCTACTCATGCCGGCATTCTCACTTCTAAGTACTCCAGTAGTCCTCACGATCTACCTTCAACGCGCTTAGAACGCTCTCCTACCACGCATCCTTACGGATGCATCCACAGTTTCGGTATTATGCTTAGCCCCGGTATATTTTCGGCGCAGGGTCACTCGACTAGTGAGCTATTACGCACTCTTTAAATGGTGGCTGCTTCTGAGCCAACATCCTAGTTGTCTGTGCAACGCCACATCCTTTTCCACTTAGCATAAATTTAGGGACCTTAACTGGTGATCTGGGCTGTTCCCCTTTCGACAATGGACCTTATCGCTCACTGTCTGACTCCCAGAGTAAGATAATTGGTATTCGGAGTTTATCTGAATTCAGTAACCCTTGACGGGCCCCTAGTTCAAACAGTGCTCTACCTCCAATATCCATCCTCTGAGGCTAGCCCTAAAGCTATTTCGGAGAGAACCAGCTATCTCCAAGTTCGTTTGGAATTTCACCGCTACCCACAACTCATCCCAGCATTTTTCAACATACACGGGTTCGGTCCTCCAGTGTGTTTTACCACACCTTCAACCTGGTCATGGGTAGGTCACTTGGTTTCGGGTCTACACCAACATACTAACTCGCCCTATTCAGACTCGCTTTCGCTACGGCTCCGGCTTTTCACCTTAACCTCGCATGTTAGCGTAACTCGCCGGTTCATTCTACAAAAGGCACGCCGTCACCCATTAACGGGCTTCGACTTATTGTAGGCACACGGTTTCAGGAACTATTTCACTCCCCTTCCGGGGTGCTTTTCACCTTTCCCTCACGGTACTGGTTCACTATCGGTCACTAGGGAGTATTTAGCCTTGGGTGATGGTCCACCCGGATTCCGACGGAATTTCACGTGCTCCGCCGTACTCAGGATCCAGAACGGAGGCTAACAGATTTCGACTACAGGGCTTTCACCTTCTGTGGCGCAACTTTCCAGTTGACTTCGTCTACCCGTTAACTTGGTAACTCCAATGTTCTGTCCTACAACCCCAAAGTGCAAGCACTTTGGTTTGGGCTGTTCCCACTTCGCTCGCCGCTACTATGGGAATCGCAATTGCTTTCTCTTCCTGCAGGTACTTAGATGTTTCAGTTCCCTGCGTCTGCCTCTAATGTGCTATGTATTCACACAAAAGTAATCATCTGATGATGACTGGGTTCCCCCATTCGGAAATCTCCGGATCAAAGCTTACGTACAGCTCCCCGAAGCATATCGTTGTTAGTCACGTCCTTCATCGGCTCCTAGTGCCAAGGCATCCACCGTGCGCCCTTTGTAACTTAACCTTGATCGATTAATCGATCGGTTAGCGATTCGAATCTCTTTCGAAACTCAATACAAATACGCTGTGTTCTCGGCATTTCTATATTACAATGATATCCAGTTTTCAAAGAACAAACA
>NZ_BAAFZI010000091.1:3527-5038 GCF_045862175.1 Lacticaseibacillus salsurae
CGTAGGGTCTATCCTTAGAAAGGAGGTGATCCAGCCGCAGGTTCTCCTACGGCTACCTTGTTACGACTTCACCCTAATCATCTGTCCCACCTTAGACGGCTAGCTCCTCTTACGAGGTTACCCCACCGGCTTCGGGTGTTACAAACTCTCATGGTGTGACGGGCGGTGTGTACAAGGCCCGGGAACGTATTCACCGCGGCATGCTGATCCGCGATTACTAGCGATTCCGACTTCGTGTAGGCGAGTTGCAGCCTACAGTCCGGACTGAGAATGGCTTTAAGAGATTAGCTTGCCCTCGCGGGTTCGCAACTCGTTGTACCATCCATTGTAGCACGTGTGTAGCCCAGGTCATAAGGGGCATGATGATTTGACGTCGTCCCCACCTTCCTCCGGTTTGTCACCGGCAGTCTTACTAGAGTGCCCAACTTAATGCTGGCAACTAGTCATAAGGGTTGCGCTCGTTGCGGGACTTAACCCAACATCTCACGACACGAGCTGACGACAACCATGCACCACCTGTCACTATGTCCCCGAAGGGAACGTCTGATCTCTCAGATTGGCATAGGATGTCAAGACCTGGTAAGGTTCTTCGCGTTGCTTCGAATTAAACCACATGCTCCACCGCTTGTGCGGGCCCCCGTCAATTCCTTTGAGTTTCAACCTTGCGGTCGTACTCCCCAGGCGGAATGCTTAATGCGTTAGCTGCGGCACTGAAGGGCGGAAACCCTCCAACACCTAGCATTCATCGTTTACGGCATGGACTACCAGGGTATCTAATCCTGTTCGCTACCCATGCTTTCGAGCCTCAGCGTCAGTTACAGACCAGACAGCCGCCTTCGCCACTGGTGTTCTTCCATATATCTACGCATTTCACCGCTACACATGGAGTTCCACTGTCCTCTTCTGCACTCAAGTTTCCCAGTTTCCGATGCACTTCTTCGGTTAAGCCGAAGGCTTTCACATCAGACTTAAAAAACCGCCTGCGCTCGCTTTACGCCCAATAAATCCGGATAACGCTTGCCACCTACGTATTACCGCGGCTGCTGGCACGTAGTTAGCCGTGGCTTTCTGGTTGGATACCGTCAACATCTGAACAGTTACTCTCAAATGTGTTCTTCTCCAACAACAGAGTTTTACGATCCGAAAACCTTCTTCACTCACGCGGCGTTGCTCCATCAGACTTTCGTCCATTGTGGAAGATTCCCTACTGCTGCCTCCCGTAGGAGTTTGGGCCGTGTCTCAGTCCCAATGTGGCCGATCACCCTCTCAGGTCGGCTACGTATCACTGCCTTGGTGAGCCTTTACCTCACCAACTAGCTAATACGCCGCGGGTCCATCCAAAAGCGACAGCTCGAAAGCCGCCTTTCAACTCAGAAACATGTGTTTCTGAGGTTTATGCAGTATTAGCATCTGTTTCCAAATGTTATCCTCCACTTAAGGGCAGGTTACCCACGTGTTACTCACCCGTCCGCCACTCGGTTTTAAAGCAATCAGTCCGAAGACTTCATGCA
>NZ_BAAFZI010000092.1:0-4758 GCF_045862175.1 Lacticaseibacillus salsurae
GCATTGAGTCCCCTGAATCGGTGTCTTGAACCATGCTTTCCGCGGTATCCAAGACCATCTCTGTTCTGGCCTTGTTGCCAGTCCAAACTGACTTGCGGAGTAGGTCTTGCAGATCACGTGGCATCATACTGAACCGCTCCTTGAGCTTGCGATTCAGGTGGTAGCCGTCTAGCACGTGCGCCCACCTAGCGGCGCCCGGGACCAACTCCTTGAACGCCTTAGGACTATAACCAGACCCATTATCACTGCCGGTCAGGACGCAGGTCTCGCGCAAATCGTAGTGCTGGTCGATGTATGACCTGGCTTCATCAAAGACCTTCTCGTGCGACAGCCCGGTGATGCTATGCCGGTTGATCAACTGGTGCCGCTTGCCTGACTGCGTTACGCCTTCACTGATTTGGACGCGATGAACCATTACCTGAGTGCCATGCTTCAGCTTCACCTTAAAGGCATCACCTTCGATGAACAGTTGCGGTACTGCTCGCCGGTCTACCTCCACTGTGACGTACTTGGCCTCGGCTTCACGTACCGTGTCTAGCTCTTGTCCAGCCTCGCGCACTAAGTTATCCACGGTCATCGCTGACATCGAGAATGGCGTTAGAAGATCAACGGCCTTCGCGGTTGTCCGCATCACAGTCAACGAGGCTAGTTCGGCGACCTTAGCCATGATCATTGGTGTGAAGCGTCGACCCGTAGCTAAGCCAACCTTTTCGTCAAACGGGTAAAAGAGCCGGCCACTGTCATCTTTCACCAAGCGCCGCTTAAACACGACATCACCGAACATGGCAGTGATGTGCCGCTGATCCTTGTGAATGATTCTGTAATCCTTATGACCAAGGCACAAATCATCATCAAGTTGCTCACAAGCCTGAGCTACGCCGGCACAGACCAACTGGCTGAGCTCGGTCATCATTTGACTTTCAGCACTGATAATGGAGTCATTGGACTTTAAAGCTTCAAGGACAATTGCTACAATTGAGGACATGGAAGATCGCTTCTCTCTGATTTTGTGTGGTAGCTCAATTAGAGGACAAGCGGTCTTCTTTTGTCAATTTATCCTTCTGACTCGGACCTAACCGAGAGAAACTTTACACCTAGCTTACATCCAGAAAAACATGTCCAGATTTTGGACCACAACAAAGCGGAGAAGCGTTTCAAAAAGCTTTTTGGTTGGATCCTGGCGGCAATCGGCGTGACGCTGGTCTTGTTCGTTGTCTTCCCCAAAAACATCAATGAATCGGGGTTAACTACGAGCAAGTCCTTTGTGATGGGAGAGAACACTTTCATCTATGCCAACGCCAAACGGTATAGCAATCAAACGTATCGGCTGGGCTTTTATGTCAGTGACAATCAGCTTGATCCGTTGGCTGCCGTCCGCGCAAAGGTGCGTACCAAAAGTCACGAAAATGGTGAGAACCTATCATCAAGTTTGACTCAAGTGAGCCCCGATTATTATGTCGTGACAGTTAAACAAGTTCCTAAGAAACAAGCGCTCCTTTACGTCGCGATTGGTGACAAGAAGACGACGGGGAGTGGGCTGGAGGCTGCCAATAGCCAGGCCTTGTTAGTTCAAAAAGCCAAGAATGCGGGCACCTATAAACGACCAACAACGCACCAACTCCAGCAAGAATATCTCGCCTACATGGTGAAATACTACTCGCAAAATATTCAGAAACTTGAGCGTAAGGTGGCCAAGAATAAGTCCAACATTGCCAAGCTCAAGAAGATTTTATCGAAGCAAAATCAGTCGTTGGATCTTCAAACTGGGGCTCAAAAATCTGATACCAAGAGTAAAATTGCGCAAACGAAATCTTCAATCAAGCAGCATCAAACTTCAGTTAAAAATTTTGAGAAGGCGATCAATAATGCACGAGATGCTCGTGCAAACTACGGAGAAAAGCTAAATTGAATCCCAAAAATGCGTGTGCCCAGAACTTTGAATATTGGGCACAAATTGAGTTTTTGGGTGCACAAAGCTCTGAATATTGGGCACAATCGCGATTTTGGCGTGTGCCCAAGAACTAAGATTTAGGGCACTTGGGCCACGAATGTGGCCCCTTTGGAAAACCCACCGCACTGCGGTGTCACCCATTTATGGGTGCAGTTTTCCCTTATGCTCATTATCCAAAACTCCAAAATTCGTCCCCTGTCGAAAATCGTCAACAGTCACACGTCTAAAACCGCGCATGTACTTAGTGATATCTCGCCAGGTGTCGTGTTGTGTGTCCTTTGTGTTGCTATATAGTTATATGAAAGGCACAGGAAGAACACATATTGAGAGAAGAAAAAAACTCGCAACACGACGGCGGCTTAGGCCACCTGTTTTTGCGGTTTTCCACTCGACTAACAGGCAAGACGCAATGAATTGCTGTGCCTGTAACGCAAAGACAGAAAAGAGCATAAGGGAAACGGCTGTCACATACTGTGATAGGCCCGCAGTGCGGGCGTTTCCGGTGGCGCCAGATTTTCTCGTCTACCGACTTTTTACCGATACTTAACCGACAGTATACCGATTGAATACCGACACATTACCGATACGTACCGACAAAATACCGATACCGTGCCGATACAAGAATTGTCAATATTCACCCGTCTCAAACTTCGTATGTACTTGGTAATCTCTTAGTTGGCGTTGTGTCATGTGCTTTTGGTGTTACTATATAGTAACATCAAATAAACAGGAGGAACACATCATGGGAGAAGAAAAAAGTCGCATTGCTGTTACTTTGAGTGAACAAGCAATTAACGTATTGGATGAGTTGGTTAGAAAAACTCAAGCACAGGCGGAGCACACACTTGCAAACCAGCCCTACACAGTTAAGGTTACTCGGTCGAACGTCATTGAGAACTTGCTTATGCAACAGACACAACACCAAGGTGGTTCTACTTTCTAGTGCTGTTGCTTCTGCTGGTCCCTGACAACCAAGCCTTGCGATTATATCTTGTTGTCCTGCCAATAACGCTCAACGCGTGTTATACTGAACTTGTGAGAAATTCAATGCATATCTAGCACAAAGCGCCGCCACCCCTGCATGGGTGACGGCGCTTTTTTTCACCGCGGGAAACGGCGTGTGGGTTGGTTGGCAACCACTAGATTATCGGTGCCGGCGATCCAACCAGTCGGCAAATAGTGCTGTGACTATTCCCACCACGCATGGGGCGACAATCAGTGTGAGTAATTCGTGCATACCTAGCACCCCCTCTCTGGGGCTAGTTGCCATAAATCAGTTTACCAGATGTTCTATCTAGGTGCTGGTTTGGCTCTAAAGTTGACCAGCCCATTCACTTGATGCAACGGTGGCACGTTGAGTGATTGTTACCGGTCGCCCTCGGAGCGCGTGCGCGACGACCTGCTGAACCACGCTTTTGATTTGGCACTTGCCAAGGCGTAGCCGCGGCGGGAGCGTAGCGACCAGAGTTTGATGTGAGGCGGTTTGTGCCTCACTCATTTTTGAGAGGTCTCGGGGGTTCTGGTGCAAATTTTCCTTGCTGACTTGATTTTAGTATACTGGGTGCCAAGAAACGAGGGATTGCGCGCATGAATCACTTTAAGGGACGCCACTTTCAAAAGGACATCATCTTAGTAGCCGTTGGCTACTATTTCAGATTCAGTCTCAGCTATCGTGACATCGTTGAATTGCTTCGGGATCGGGGTATCACTGTTCATCACACCACGGTCATGCGTTGGGTTCATCACTATGGCCCCATCTTTAAGGCTCTATGGCGTCGGCATCAAACAGCTCACGCTAAAAGTTGGCGAATCGATGAGACCTATATTCGAGTTAAAGGCCGTTTGGCCTATTTGTATCGCGCTATTGACAGTAACGGTTTGACCATGGATTTTGAGCTACGAAAACACCGCGATTATACCGCATCCTATCACTTTTTGAAGCGTCTCTTGACGACCAATGGTCGGCCTGATCGATTAGTCACTGATCAATATCGGGCAACACTGAAAGCAGTGAAGCACCTGATAAAGCAAGACTATTTGAGCAAATCAGCCCACCAATGTTCCAAATATCGAAATAATTTGATTGAACAGGACCACCGATTCATTAAACGTCATCGTGTCCGCTCAGCAAGCTTTCAAAGCATTCGAACCGCTAGTGCAATGTTGAGCGGTGTGGAAACTGTTCACGCAATACGCAAAAGAACCCGACGAGAGTTAAGTCTCATCGGGTTCTCAGTCGTGGACGAATTAGAAGCATTGTTAGCTGCATAACCTTCAACATAGGATCAATAGCTGGTTAGATGGTCATCTCTCAGACTGTTTGCACCAGATCCCTTTAGGCAACTTGCCAATCAGTGCCTCAAGTTACCAGACCAACGACGATTCTGGAAGGCCTCGATGATCGACATCTTCTTGGAAAAATTGTTGCTCGACGTTGCCGGGTATTTACATGACAGTAGTGCCAATGACTGGCAACGTGATCCCGTACTGGCGGCCACCTTGGGTAGCTCTCGGCTAGTCTCACAGCCCTCACTTTCACGGTTTTTCAAGCGCCTTGAAGACGCCGACCTAGATGACTTTCGGAAGCTTATCTGGCAAGTAGCCGCCTTGGCTTTCCGTCTTAGTGGTCAATCCCGCTTCGTGCTGGATATAGACTCAACGCATTGTGATACTTTCGGTAATCAAGAACGGTCCGCCTTCAACGCTCACTATATGGCCTATGGATATCACCCTCAGGTTGTATTTGATCAAGAGTCCGGGTTGCTCTTAGACGCCTTGATGCGCCCTGGCAATGAGTACACCGGCAA
>NZ_BAAFZI010000093.1:0-4450 GCF_045862175.1 Lacticaseibacillus salsurae
CACGCTTCGGAGCCTTCAGCTGTTTGGGCCAGCGCCCACAACGCACCAGGGTGCTTATCAGGGACGTATAGCGCTGTACGCAAGTACTAGTTCGGGCACTGGTCACCTAGCACACATCTTCAACTGAACCCACTCAGTAGGCCAGGATGACCGGAGCAGGAATGGCGTCAGGGGTGACGTCTGTGTTGGCGATTTATCGCCTACACAGAGGCCGAGCTTTGAGACTCGCAAAGCGAGGCTCAAAGTCGTGCCCACCCCGTTCCACGCCAATTCCTGTGGAGGTCGTCCTGGCCGGCAGTCGAGCAAAAAAGAATAGTTCAATTAGTGGAACCGAGAAAGACTTGACACATACGTAGGCTCAGCTTTAGTTGACCAAATTTTGTAATAGTTGTAAACTGACCGCCATTCTGGGAAATCACCGGGGACTTGACGCCATTGGCAACCGGTTTTCAAGACATATAGGACCGCACAGAAGACCTCGTAGAGGTCATATTTTCGAGGCTTAGTTCGCTTACGAAAATTTTCTAAAGCTGGTCGAATTAATTCAAACTGTTGCCGAGTAATATTGCTGGGATAATTTTTCATAGCTTAAACTCACTTTTCACATAGAAGTATATCAAAAATCATAGATCTTGGACAGCTTCTAATTGACTTGCTAATAATAGATTACGCGAAGGCTATGATAATGTCGCTGCCATCTCCCTGATTTCCCTCTTTTAATCCGCGTCCATATTCCCTTCATTATACAAGAAGTGTGGTTCGCACAATAGAGATGCTGCTGCTCCTTTGATCTGACGCTTCCGATGATTCATCATCATAGCAACAAAAGGTCGTGTGCCTCTCCAGCGCAATAAAAATCGTCAGTCATGACATTTGTCACATCACATTCATGACAATCGCGACTACTGGCAATCATGGTGGCCGCGTAGTATCGATGTTGGAGGTGGATGACATGCACACAATTATTCGAACTGAACATCTGAAATTCAGCTATGGTAAAAAGCAAGTTTTAAACGATATTAACTTAACGGTAAACGCCGGTGAAATCATCGGTTTGATCGGCGTTAACGGCGCAGGTAAAACCACCCTGCTAAACATTTTACTAGGACTACTTAAAGGTGAAGGCGCGGTCAGCGTTTTTGAACAGCAGCCCGGATCGGCCATTAGCAAGGCACGGATCGGGTCGATGCTTCAAGGCGACATGGTTGTTCCCGGCATCACGATTGCAGACTTACTGAAGCTTGCTGCGGCTGAAGGCAATCATCCGCTTGCCACCAATAAATTGCTCAAGGACTTACGCCTAGAGCCTTTTAAAACACAGCGACTCGGCAGTCTTTCCGGTGGGCAATTGCGTCGGGTGACATTTGCCGTTGCCTTAATCAACCAACCGGACTTACTCTTCCTCGATGAACCTACTGTCGGGATGGACGCCAACTCGCGTAAAGCATTTTGGGACAACATCGAGCAATTGCGCCAAGAAGGTAAAACCATCGTGATTACCAGCCATTATCTCGAGGAAATCCAACAAATTGCGGACCGCCTGCTGATTCTGCAAAAAGGTCGCTTCACATTTGACGGCTCCCTCCAGCAACTGCAAAAACAGCATCTCGGTGCCACCATTACATTCGAAACTGACCTGCAACTGCCCATTTTCAACGGCTTGCCTGCAGTTGATCGCGTTGATCATCTCAAGCATAAACTCGTCATTCACAGCACAGATGGTGACCAGACCTTGCGCGCATTGACACCGCTGCTTGACCGCCTGCACCAAGTGAGTGTGAATCGTGAATCATTGGAAGATATTTTCCTACAGTTAACCCAACAGGAGGCCAACTAAAATGAAAACATTCCTTGCACAATTAGCTTTTGATGGCAAGCGATTAGTCGTCCGTAACGTATCATTCATTTTCTTTTCAATCATCATGCCCGCTGGATTTTATTTGCTTTTCACTAAAATCATGGTGAGTGGATCCGCCGCAGAAATCAAGCAATTCAATCTCACTTACATGGGCCAGATGATCGTCTACAGTGTTTTGATTGAGGCTTTCTTCAGCATTGCTTCTATCTTAAGGCGTGACCGTGAAAAAGGACTGACAACTTTTTTGCGGCTTTCTCCACATGGCACCTTACCTTATTACACGTCCATCACCTTTTGGATGTTGATGATGAGTCTGCTGTCAGTTGTGGTGCTAGGCGGGATTGCAGTTGGGGTTAATGGCGTTCGGCTCGAAATCACCCAATGGTTGGGGCTGATAGTTGTGGTCTTAATTGGCCAGCTGCCTTTGCTCATGATCGGAATTGCGTTGTCGCATATCCATCGAGAAGAAATGCTCAGTCTTGCCAGTAACTTGCTGACTTTCCCGATGGCCCTTGTCAGTGGCTTATGGTGGCCCATCAGCATGTTGCCAAGTTGGCTTCAAGCGATTGGCAAGCTGATGCCGACTTATTTCGTCAACAATCTCTTAAATGAACTGACGTCACGTGCTAAAGTAGACTTAACCAATTTGATTGGCATAGCTGTTTGGGTCTTACTTGCCGGCTTGGTCGTTGTGGCAATGACTCGAAACGAACAACGGAGAGGCGTGGCATTGGGTGAGGCATAGCTTTCGATTATGGTTAAGTAATCTGGAATGGACCAGTTATATATGGCTGCTTTATTTGCCATATATTATGAGCGAGTTCATCCCCACCAAGTCCAGTATTGACTGGCTGTGGATCGGCTTAGGGGTCCTTTTCCTGTTCGTTTATATTCTCGTTAATGAAATCGATCGGTGGCTGGCGGTGACGATTCCACTAGAACTCTTCATTGCCGGCTTGTTTTCGATCTTTGCCTTCAATAACTACATGATTATTTACCCTGGATGGCAGATTTCATTTATCTTGGCCCGGTACCCGCGAAAATATTTTCGCTGGTTTGCCACCGCATTTTACGTGATTATATTCATCGGACTCTGGCGTTATAATCAGTTTCATCCTGGCGTCATTGGTCTCGACAATGCGAATATTAGCGACCTTGTTTTTCCATTAGCCTCACCGCTGATTTCATACGCGGTTGCGCGCTCAGTTATCCGTCGCCGCCAGTTAAGTCAAACCAATCGGCGGCTGCAGGCGGTTGTTCGCCGCGGTGAGCGTGAACGCATCGCGCGTGACTTGCACGACACACTTGGCCAAAGCTTCTCGATGATCACGCTCAAAACCGAATTGGCAAAAAAGTTACTCATCAAAGCGCCGGAACGAGTGGCCCAAGAATTAGACGATATTGCTAAAACCAGCCGCGACAACCTACAATTGGTCCGCGCCATTGTCAACGACCTTCATCAGCAGTCCCTAAGCGAAATGATGTTGGAACAAGGTAAAAATCTTGCCGAAGCGGATGTAGTTTTACTGACAAACGGGGAAAATGAAGCCACTGAATGGCCGACAACCGTTCAAGCCCAATTGAGCGCCGTTATTTCCGAAGCCATTACCAATGTGATTCGCCATGCGCACGCTCACCAAGCCATCATTACCTTCGATCAAACCCCCACCGCTTATCTGGTTGAGGTTCAAGATGATGGCCATTCAAAAAGCTATGTTCGCGCTGGGTCAAATGGTATTAGCGGCATGCAACAACGCATGCAAGCGGTCAATGGCACTTTTTCCATTGTCCATAATCGCCAAGGCACACGGGTTTCACTTACTTTGCCAAAGGAGGCCTGATGATGATCACGTTATACCTTGCCGAAGATCAAAGCATGTTAAACTCGGCACTGTCGCAGTTACTTAACTTGGAAGATGATTTAACCGTCATCGGCAGTGCACAAGACGGCGCCACCGCTTGGCAAGCCATTCAATCGCAGCCGCCTGATGTCGCGATCCTCGACATTGAAATGCCGAAAATGACCGGCCTGGATGTTGCTGATCAAATTCACACGCACGCTTTACCTACCAAAGTCATTATCCTGACCACCTTCGCGCAAAAAGCGTATTTTCAACGCGCTATTGCTTCTCAAGTGAACGGTTATCTTTTGAAAGACAGCCCAAGCGATGACCTAATCGCCGTTATCCGGAAAGTGATGACGGGGCAAACAGTTTACGCACCGGAATTAGTTGCGAACATGGTCACGGCTGAAAGCAACCCCCTGACAGAGCGCGAATTGGCCGTTCTCGGGGAAGTCGCCAGTGGTTTGTCTTCCAAACAAATCGCAGCCTCGCTTTTTCTATCTGAAGGCACCGTGCGTAACTACTTGTCGGCCATCTTTAGTAAGCTAGGGGTGCATAATCGGATTGAGGCAATTGAGATGGCGAAACGGAATAAGTGGTTGGCATAAACTTTTTTAAGATCCCGCGTTTTACAATCAAGTTAGCCACTATCGTTAGCACTCAGACAAAATAAAAAACACCAAGTCGATACGACCTGTTATCATTAAAGTTCCTACACAATTAATGAAAGAGGTATCGTCTTGATGCA
>NZ_BAAFZI010000094.1:0-4421 GCF_045862175.1 Lacticaseibacillus salsurae
TTCTGAGGTTTATGCAGTATTAGCATCTGTTTCCAAATGTTATCCTCCACTTAAGGGCAGGTTACCCACGTGTTACTCACCCGTCCGCCACTCGGTTTTAAAGCAATCAGTCCGAAGACTTCATACAACAAAACCTCGTTCGACTTGCATGTATTAGGCACGCCGCCAGCGTTCATCCTGAGCCAGGATCAAACTCTCATATAATGAGTTATTTGAATAGCTCGTTTGTTGTTCTTCACTAAGACCGAAATCTTAGATCCGAGATTTACTAGCGAATTGACTTCGCTCATGTTTAACTCTTTTCAATTAAGAAAAGCCCTATCACATTTACGAAACTTTGTTCAGTTTTCAAAGGACTACCTTGTCAAAAGACAACTTAGAAATCATATCATGTCATCGGCGTTAAGTCAACAACTTTTTTCTGATCTCACCTCAGCGGATAACCGCCGTGGCTGCCTCAACAACGTTTATAATATTACCAAGGAAACCGCGGTGCGTCAACATTTTTCGTAACTTTTTCACAAATGCGAACACTGCTTTTTAAGGGACGTCGAACGTTTGGATTTTTGCTATCTTCGCTCCTACAAACGGTGCGTGTCATTCGGTAATTTCTGGGTACGGCACTTGAGCCCTGTTGTAAATTCATTCATCAAACATGCACACTTGCCAAAAAAGGCCATAAAAAAACTGTCTCACCAATAAAAAATAGTGAGACAGTTTTTCAATTATGGCCGCAACGTTGGGAACAACAGCACGTCGCGAATCGATGGGGCATCCGTCAACAGCATGACTAAGCGATCGATCCCGATCCCTAAGCCCCCTGTTGGTGGCATCCCATATTCCAAAGCTTCGACATAATCGTCATCGATGCCTTGGGCTTCATCGTTACCGGCAGTTTTTTCAGCGGCTTGGGCTTCAAAACGTTGCTTTTGGTCGATGGGATCATTTAATTCCGTAAAGGCGTTGGCATATTCATTGCCATGCATGAATAATTCAAAGCGATCCACGAAGCGCGGATCTTTTTTGGACTTTTTAGCCAAAGGCGAGATCTCGATGGGATGACCATATAAGAACGTCGGTTGCACCAAGGTCTTTTCGACGAATTCTTCAAAGAAGGCATTGATGATGTGTCCGGTGGTCCAATAAGGTTCATACTTCACGTGATGTTCATCGGCAACTTTACGGGCTTCTTCAGTGCTCATCGGTTGCCAGAAATCAACGCCAGTTTGTGCTTTGATCGCGTCGACCATGTGTACTCGCGCAAATGGCTGATCCAAATCAAGGTCTTGGCGTTGATAAGTGATCTTGCCAGTGCCTAAGACTTTCTGGGCGGCATAGCGGAAAATGCCTTCCGTTTCATCCATGACATCGGAAAGATCCCAATAAGCAGCATAAGTTTCCAGCATGGTGAATTCTGGGTTGTGCTTGGTATCGATGCCTTCGTTACGGAAAACTCGCCCGATTTCATACACGCGCTCCATGCCCCCAACGATCAAACGCTTGAGGTGTAATTCCAAGGCGATGCGTAAGTATAAATCGATGTTCAACGCATTATGATGGGTGATAAATGGCCGGGCATTGGCGCCACCAGCTTGGTTGTGCAACACTGGCGTTTCAACTTCTAAGAACTGGTTGTTGTCCAAGTATTCACGCACGGCACTGACGATCTTTGAACGCTTGACGAAACGATCAAATGAATCTGGATTGGCGATCAAATCCAAGTAGCGTTGCCGATAGATCTGCTCAACGTTGGTCAACCCATGATATT
The DNA here is from genome assembly GCF_045862175.1 of Lacticaseibacillus salsurae. Classification (NCBI taxonomy): domain Bacteria; kingdom Bacillati; phylum Bacillota; class Bacilli; order Lactobacillales; family Lactobacillaceae; genus Lacticaseibacillus; species Lacticaseibacillus salsurae. The sequence continues at coordinate 1,769 of NZ_BAAFZI010000094.1, forward strand.
TGTCTGGTAATGGGCGCAAAGCTTTGGCCAAATGGGTCACATGATCCACGCGAATGGTCAATTCCCCAGCGTTGGTTTTCATCATGTCACCAGAAATGCCTAAGATATCGCCAAGGTCAGCTTTTTTGAAGATCTGATAGTTATCTTCGCCGACCACGTCTTTGCGCACATACAATTGGATCTTGCCTGAGCGGTCGCGAATATCGGCAAAACCGACTTTCCCTTTACCGCGTTTGGACATCATCCGCCCAGCAATTTTCACATGGGTCTCATCTGCCAATACCGTGTCATGGTCCAACGCATCGAATTGATCATGCAATTCTTGCGCCAAATGGGTACGCTCGAAGCGATGACCGAAAGGATCGATCCCAGCTTCGCGCAAGGCGTCCATTTTTTCGCGACGGGCCTTCATTTGGTCATTTAATTCAGGTTGCTTTTCATTTGCCACCAATAAGTCCTCCATTCATTAGTCCAGTTTGAGTGTGCCTTAATTTCTGAAAAAATGCAACGGCAATTATGCCCGAGCGTGGGCCTTGGCGATGCGCGCTTCAGTTTCTTCAACGAAGCGATCAAAAATATCATCGACTTCTTGTTCCGTATCCACGGAGTTCACCGCGTTTTTCGTGCGGGCAGAACGCGGAATGCCTTTCAGGTAATAAGCTGCCAGTTGCCGAAATTCTGGCACGCCAACTTTTTCGCCTTTCAATTCAACTAAGCGATGTAATTGTAGCTTCGCGGTTTCGACTTTTTCACGCGGCGTCGGTTCTGGCACTAATTCACCAGTGCGCAAGTAGGCTTCCACTTGGGTCAACAGCCAAGGATTGCCTAATACCCCACGGCCGATCATCACTGCGTCGGCACCGACTTCAGTCAACATGCGCTTGGCGTCTTGCGGCGTGCGGACATCCCCGTTTCCCATAAATGGAATGGTCAATTCATTGGCAACTTGCTTTAAAATGTCCCAATCTGCATGCCCAGAATACCCTTGTTTGCGGGTGCGGCCATGCATTGCCAAAGCTGCAGCGCCGGCGCGTTGAGCAGCAAGGGCATTTTCAATGGCGAAGACATGATCTTCATCCCAGCCGGTACGCATTTTGACCGTAACTGGTTTGTCGACGGCATCCACCACCGCGGCGACCATTTCATAAACTTTGTTCGGGTCTAATAACCAGTGGGCACCAGCATCAGTTTTGGTGACTTTAGGCACTGGGCAGCCCATGTTGATGTCGATAATATCTGCTGCGGTGTTTTCGGCGACGAATTTGGCCGCATTGACCAAGGTCTCTTTGGTCCCACCAAAAATCTGGATCGATACTGGATGTTCGCGCGGATCAACAAACATCATCTTTAAAGTCTTCTTGTTGCCATACATGATCCCACGATCAGAGATCATTTCACACACCACTAAGCCGGCGCCGAATTCTTTGGCGGTCACCCGAAAGCTAGCGTTGGTGATCCCAGCCATAGGCGCAACGACGATGCGGTTGGGAATCGTCACGTTACCAATTTGCCATGATTGATCCATTAATCTTCCTCCTGATCGCGCAAGGCGATAAGCTCTTCTTCTGTGTAGTGGTATTTGTTTCCGCAGAACTTGCAAACCGCTTCGGCGCCATGATCTTGATCGATCATTTGTTGGACGTCTTTTTTCGCCAAAGTGGCGATCACTCGGGCAAAATGCGCCTTTGAACACGTGCAAGCGAATTTCAACGGTTGCGACTGCAAGATCTTGATGCCAGTGTCCCCCATGCCTAACACGCGCTTAGCGATTTGGGTGGCGGTCATGCCGGATTTCAGCATTTCAGAAACTAGCGGCAAGGTTTTGATGTTAGTTTCAAGCTTCGCCAATGCCTCATCCGTCGCGCCAGGCAAAGCTTGCACCATAAAGCCGCCAGCATGGGCGATAGAATTATCCGCATTAACGAATACCGACAAACCGATGGCAGCAGGGATCTGCTCAGATTGCGACAAGTAGTAGGCGAAATCTTCCCCAAGTTCCCCAGAAACCAAGGGTACTTGGCCAGAAAATGGTTCCGCGCCGTCTAAGGATTTGGTGACCACCAGCAAGCCTTTTTTGCCAACTGCTTTGGCCACATCGATTTTCCCGACTAAATTCAGCGGCAAGTTGACATGTGGCACTTGAATATAACCGCGCACTGTCCCGTCGGCTGTGCCATCAGCAATGATCGCCCCGACTGGTCCATCGCCTTTGATGCGTACCGTCAGCAAGTCATCGGCATTTTTTAACCCCGCGGCGGCTAATAAACTCGTCGCCACCAAAGTCCGGCCTAAAGCGGCACTAGCAGCGCTCCAAGTGTCATGGCGCGTTTGCGCTTCTTGGACGGTTTGCGTCGCATCAACGGCAAACACGCGGAACAACCCGTCGGCACTGACGCCGGTAATGATTTCATCTGCCATGTTATTGATTTGTCTCCCTTTTACCTCGCATTAATTAACGCAAATCATTCTAACAGAAACCAGCCTCTTGCGCAAAAGTAAGTAACTGCGCCACTGGCAACAAAAAACGGGTCTACACTTTCTGGTGTTGGAGAAATCCAACGCTAAGAGTGTAGGCCCGTTTTAAATGACAAAATAATAGGGCACCTATAAGGCTACCCGTGCTATGCTCTAAGCGACGAAACCAAAAGCTAGC
>NZ_BAAFZI010000095.1:0-4254 GCF_045862175.1 Lacticaseibacillus salsurae
CCAAGCTTGCGCGATTTTATCAGCGGCCACTTCATTGACCGTTTTTGGCACACTACAGTTGCTCATCACGATCACCGCATCACGCCCAGATTGGGTAATCCGCAAGAAACATTCAAAGCCATAGCCGAAACCATTGGCTGAACGATACGGGCCGTTTTGGTACATGCCGCCACCATACGTCGACAAAGACCCTGGTGCAAACAACAAAGCGCTGGCATTACGCCCACCGACTAATCGGCCAGACAATAACGCACTTTCAACGGCATACAAATCGTCGATACTCATCATCAATTGTCCAGTGCCGAGTTCTTGATGTTGTTGCGCATGAGTGGCATTGGCGATAGTGGCATCAGTCACGCCATGTTTTCCCCAATAATGGCCTTGGGCAATACCTGCCACATCACGATCATAGGCAAAGCGCGTGTGAGCTAAATGTAGCGGTTTGATGTATTGGTTTTCCACCAAGGTTTGATAACTTTGGCCAGTGACTTTCATCAAAATACCGACCAATACCACATAATTGGCCGCCTGATAGTAACCTTGTCCGTTCATTGCCGAGCTATAGCGCAACTTCGTAATCAAACGATCGACTGTAGTTTGATCATCCACATATTCGCGATTCATAAAACTGCCATGCACACTCAAACCGGAATCCATGTCCAATAACTGCCGAATCGTGATGGTTTCACTACCTGGGATTTGGGGAAAATATTGGTGCAGTTTGTCATGGAGGTGGAGCTTGCCTTGCATGGCTTCATGCATCACCAGTCCTGCGGTCAATGATTTTTGCACCGAATCGATTTCAAACATCGTCGCCGGCGTGTTCAACGCTTGCGTCGTGGCTTGACCTTGCGCTAACGTGGCGACGCGTTTGCCATTGCGATACAATGCCGCCACTCCGGAGAATTGTTTTTTTGGCAAGTATTGCCGCAGATCCATCGGTACCGCAGTGGATGGTTTGAGTTTAAGCGGTGTCACTGGTTGCGATTTTCTGATTTGAGGTTGCGCGCGTTTGCCTACAGCAAAGCCAACCGTCCCCACCACGCCTAACATCAATAACGTCGCCACCACCTGCGGCCAAATCGACTGACGCGGACGCCTGCGACTACTGCGCATTCGCCCAGCCTTTAGAGAAGAAGTAAGGCTGGATATGATAGGCGTCAGGTTTTTGCGGCTTGGTCAAAAACGGATCAACCACTTGATCCATCGCGACCCAACCGCGCCAGCCTAAGTGAATCGTATCTTGCATAAAGTATGGTCGATTGCCAGCCTTGGTGAGATCCAGCACATGCGTGAACCCTTGGGCTTGCAGTTGATGTTTGAGCTTTTGGGTGGTGGTGGTCACCATCGGCTCTGATAAATGCGTATACTGCGCCCATTTGTGGTTAATGGGTGGAATGACGAATTGGACTTGAATATGATTTTTGGCAAATTGATCGAGCAACAGTTGAAAATCACCATATTCGGGTGAACGACGATAATCAAACTTCGCCTGTTTTCCGCGCATCTTAGCCAGCTTATTGCCGCCTAAACGCTGCGAAAAGAAGTGATTTTCAATGCCAAAATGATTATTGGTCGTCGCCTTGGCGCCAATTTTGCCGGCGAGCACTGACAATTGTTGATTGGTGGCATGTTTAGGCAATTGTTGCATACCTTTTTCAATGCGCGCATAGTAATTGCCTACCGTAAAGCGAGAAAACAGACTGTCTTCATTGCGCAACAAGGTTTCATGCACGGCTAAACGCGTGTTCAACCCCTTGCCTAACTTCACGCCAGCGGCAATATCAAGCAGTCCTTCGCGAATATCGCTGTGGACTTTAGCTGGGCTGAGTTTCAACAAGCGCTGAGCCGCATAACGATCAGCCGCGTCATGAGGCTTGGCATGTTGTAAGAACTCAATGGCTTGTAGTGGCGAGTAGAAATATTGAAAGGCTCCAGGATTGACCCCTTTAGGCGTGAACCACTGCAGGGAAACAATGAAGACGATTTTCTTACCGCGGTACTCCCGGATCCAAGACTGGTCATCTAAATAATGGGTCAAGGATTGCGTCCCAGGCGCCCCTAATAAAAAGGGTCGATAGTCACGGTCATACTTGGCGGCTAACACTGACGGGTGAAAGGCATCCATCCGCGACAATTCTGAGCTCCCCATAAACGGCACATAACCTGCTTGCAACGCTTGGTCTTTGATGCGCTGGCCGAGCAAAATATTCGGTGACATCGAGACCGAGGCTTCACGTAAGGTTTTTTGATTGAGGTGACCTTGTGGCAGTGGCACTAATAACACGCCAAGCACTAGTGCACACGCTAAGATCACTGGGCCAAAAATCAACCACAGGCGTTTTTTCATTGGGCAGCAGAAGCTTTGGCAATGATCTTGTTTGGCGTGTTCCATTCATTGCGGTCAAATTCTGACACTGGCACGGAAATGCCGAGTTGATCTTGTAATTCCAATAACAATTGCACGGTGTCCATGGAATCCAGTAAAGCCGTGGCAAATAAATCAGTGTCTAAAGCCGTGGATAAGTCTTCACCAGTGAGGTCTTGTAAAATGTTTAATACCGTTGTTTTCGTGTCCATTGTGAGTACTCCTTTTTTATTGGAAGAATAATTGGTTTAAAAAGCCCGAGAAAATCAAGAAACTAAAGCAGACCACATTAAAGGTGATGAAAATCGCCAAAGCTTGCGTAAAGCGATTATGTGGTATCGACTTGCGGTGCTTTTTCTTAAACCGCAGCCAAATGTCGTTGATGATGATCGCACCGGCATGAAACAAGCCATACACGATGTAATACCACGTCACCCCATGCCAAAAGCCCATCACTAAGAAATTGATCAAGTAGGCCACTTGGCTGATGCGAATGCGATTTTTGATCAGTTTGTGCTTCATGATAAAGAAAGTCGTTCTCATGAAGACGAAATCCCGGAACCAAGAGCTCAAACTCATGTGCCAGCGATTCCAGAACTCTTTGATGTTCGGCGCGGCAAAAGGTTTGTTGAAGTTCATCGGGGTGTCGATGCCCATGATCAAGGAAATCGCCACCGCGAACAAACTGTAACCGGCAAAGTCAAAGAACAGATACATTGAGTAGTCATACATATAACCGACTAGTGACCACGAGAATCCGCCGATTTGCAAGGCAAAATGCGCTAACTGCGGCCGCCACACGGTACCAAACAAGTAGCCCAGCACATATTTGTACAAGAAGCCTAAGAACAAATACTTCACCGCACGATTCAACATGTCGACATATTTTTCTCGTTCAGGCGCCACTTCGACATCTTGTTCAAACCGGCGGTAGCGATCGATCGGGCCGCTGGAAATTGTCGGCATAAAGCACATGAACCGGATCACTGGCCAAACTTTTAAGGACTTGATGGTGCCATCGCGCAATTCCATCACGATTTGCACAGCTTTAAAGGTCAGGTAGCTGATCCCTAAAAAGCCGAGGAGCGATGGCGTCACGCTGAATACTGGGGTGAGTTTGACGATCACCAGTGGCAAAATCGCAGCCAGTACAGCGATGACAAACCATGATGTTTGATTATGCGTTTTACGATAATGGGCATAAGTAAAAATCACCAACACTTGCCACACCAGATAGCCGATCAATGCCAGCCCTTGCGTCCATTTTTCCCCGGTGAACATCAAGGTGATAAAGCCAAGGCTCACCAGCACTTCATAGACTTTCAAACGGTGCCCATGCCACAACCCCACCATCAGTGGGATCAACGCGATCAGCAAGTAGATAAAATACTGCGGATCTGAATAAGGTTGTAAATTGATCATGCGTTGACCTCAGCAATCAACTGCTTGACCGCCACCTTCCCGTTGGCCGTCAGTGGCAACGCATCGCGATAAACAAAGCGCTGCGGCACCATGTAGCTCATCATCGTACTTTCTAACGACTTGCGAATCGCTTGGGTCAACTGTAATTCAGATTCAAAATGATGTTTTTCCGGCACGATATAAGCCAGCAGCTTCGCGACTTTATGGTCACGATTATATTTGGGGATCGCCACGCCTTGCGCGATCAAAGGCGAATCATTCAAGTAATGGTTCACTTCTTCAAGTTCGATGCGATAACCATTGAGTTTGATTTGAAAATCAGTCCGCCCGCGGTAGAAAATCATCCCCGCTTCATCGATATAACCGAGGTCACCAGTGGCATACCCAGCTTGAGAAAAAGCTTTGGCGGTTTTTTCAGGATTGTTGAGGTAGCCTTTGGAGACGCTTGGGCCTTGGATCATCAA
>NZ_BAAFZI010000096.1:0-4225 GCF_045862175.1 Lacticaseibacillus salsurae
ACAGTGTGGTGGCGATGGCGAGAAGGATACACCTGTTCCCATGCCGAACACAGAAGTTAAGCTTCTCTACGCCGAGAGTAGTTGGTGGGTAACTGCCTGCGAGGGTAGGAAGCCGCCACGCTGTTATGGAGGATTAGCTCAGTTGGGAGAGCGTCTGCCTTACAAGCAGAGGGTCACAGGTTCGAGCCCTGTATCCTCCATCGGACCCCTTGGGTCCAGGATCTGAATAGATCCAGCACGAGCCGTTAGCTCAGTTGGTAGAGCATCTGACTTTTAATCAGAGGGTCGACAGTTCGAGCCTGTCACGGCTCATTTCCATTAGTTCCAAAATTGTCTGCGGGTGTGGCGGAACTGGCAGACGCGCTAGATTTAGGTTCTAGTGGTTTATACCGTGGGGGTTCGAGTCCCTTCACCCGCATCAGCAAGAATATTTTCGCCGACTTAGCTCAGCTGGCAGAGCATCTCACTAGTAATGAGGAGGTCGGAGGTTCGAATCCTCTAGTCGGCAGTACAATTGAATATTTAATGCGGAAGTAGTTCAGTGGTAGAACATCACCTTGCCATGGTGGGGGTCGCGAGTTCGAATCTCGTCTTCCGCTTTTCATTTATGCCGGGATGGCGAAACTGGTAGACGCACAGGACTTAAAATCCTGCGGTTAGTGATAACCGTGTCGGTTCGAACCCGACTCTCGGCATTTATGATATGCACCCATAGCGCAATTGGATAGAGTGTCTGACTACGAATCAGAAGGTTGTAGGTTCGACTCCTACTGGGTGCATTTTTTGCGTTTAGCAAAGATTTTTAGATCAGCTCATGCGGAAGTAGTTCAGTGGTAGAACATCACCTTGCCATGGTGGGGGTCGCGAGTTCGAATCTCGTCTTCCGCTCTTACACCGGGAAGTAGCTCAGCTTGGTAGAGCGCTGCGTTCGGGACGCAGAGGTCGTGGGTTCGAATCCCGTTTTCCCGATATTGAAGTCATTGTCTGCGGACGGTGGCTTTTTTATTATATTTGCGTATAATTAAAGTCAACATTAGTCAAACTAGACCGATGCGACAGAAAGGTGGGACGTGATGGCAAGCCAAAATGTGACGGACATCATCGAACGCTACTTAAAAGCGTTACTGGATGCTGAAGAAGAAGTCGAGATCAGACGAGCCCAAGTGGCGCAACGCTTTGATTGCGTCCCTTCGCAGATCAATTATGTGATCAAAACGCGCTTCACGCCAGAACGCGGCTATGTGGTTGAATCCAAGCGCGGCGGTGGCGGTTATATTCGCATCGTCAAAGTCAAAATACGCACAGATTGTGACTTGTTGGCGTGGATGATCGCGCAATTACCAAGTCAAATCAGCGTCCAAGATGCCCGCTTAATGATCCAAAAGTTGTATGATGAAGGCATCGTTGAACAACAAACTGGCAACATGATGCTGAATGTGTTGAGCCACCAAACCTTAAACGTGGCTGACGCAGAAACTGAAAGGCGCTTGCGGGCCCGGTTGCTGTTGTCATTTTTACAAAGCTTACAATATGAACGCACACACTGATCGAAAAGAGGAATGAGTGTATGGATAATCTGTTTACGCCGTCAGCAAAAAACGTGTTAATGATCGCCCAAGAACAAGCCAAGTATTTCCACCACCATGCTGTTGGCACGGAGCATTTGTTGATGGCTTTGGTGATCGAACAAGATGGTATCGCCGGCAAGACCTTGCGTCAGCTGTCAGTCAGCCAAGAAGATGTCCATGATGAGATCGAACGCTTCACCGGCTATGGCACCGTCGACGCCCAAAATCAAAGTGCTGACACTTACTTGCCATACTCGCCAAAAGGCAAAGAGATCTTAAGTTTTGCCGGTGACGAAGCCAAACGCTTAGGCGCTTTGAAAATCGGCACGGAACACATTTTGCTGGGGTTATTACGCGAAGATGATATTTTAGCGGCGCGTATCCTGCAAAACTTGGATTTGTCCTTGTCTAAAACCCGCCAAATGGTCCTGAAGAAAATGGGTATTTCCGAAGCTGCTGCCAAGCCGCGCCAACAAGCGCGCCAAACCAAGCGTCCAGCCAGCCAAGGTACGCCAACGCTGGATGGCCTGGCTCGCGATCTCACCCAATTGGCTCGTGAAAACAAAATGGATCCAGTGGTTGGCCGCGACAAAGAAGTGCGCCGCTTGATCCAGATCTTGGCACGCCGCACCAAAAATAATCCGGTGTTGATCGGTGAACCTGGTGTCGGCAAAACCGCTATTGCAGAAGGCTTTGCTGAAAAAATCGTCGCCGGCTCCGTGCCAAGCGATATGAGACACAAACGCTTGATGATGCTTGATATGGGCTCATTAGTGGCTGGTACCAAGTATCGTGGGGAATTTGAAGACCGCTTGAAGAAAGTCATCGACGAAATTTATGCCGATGGCAACGTGATCTTGTTCATTGATGAATTGCACACCTTGATCGGTGCCGGTGGGGCAGAAGGGGCCATTGATGCCTCAAACATCCTCAAACCAGCCTTGGCCCGTGGGGAACTGCAACTGATCGGGGCGACCACGCTAGACGAATACCAAAAGTACATCGAAAAAGATGCGGCTTTGGAGCGGCGTTTTGCCACGATCCAAGTCAATGAACCGACTGAAGAAGAAGCTGAGCAGATCTTACACGGCTTGCGTGGCCGCTATGAAGCCCATCACGGCGTCACCATCACCGATGACGCATTGCATGAAGCCGTGGTATTGTCCAGCCGCTATATCACCACGCGCTTTTTGCCCGACAAAGCCATCGACTTGGTCGACGAATCTGCTGCCAAAGTGCGCTTAGATGAAGCCGACAAGCCGACGAAAGCGGACAAAATGGAACAGAAGCTGGAAGACTTGGTCAAAGCCAAAGAAGATGCGATCTTGCATCAAGACTTTGAAGAAGCCGCAGTGATCCGGCAAAAAGAACAAAAACTCCGTGAAAAAGTGGCTGAGCAACCTGCTGACGCTGATGAAAATGGCGTGCGCAAAGATGTCAAAGTCACTGGCGAAGATGTCGCTGAAGTGGTCGCCCAATGGACTGGCGTACCTGTCACTCAGCTGCAAAAGAAAGAATCCGAGCGCTTGGTCAACTTGGAAAAAGTCTTGCATGAACGCGTTGTTGGCCAAGATGAAGCCGTCAGCGCCGTATCGCGTGCGATTCGCCGGGCTCGCAGCGGCTTGAAAGACCCAACGCGTCCGATCGGCTCTTTCATGTTCTTAGGCCCCACTGGTGTCGGCAAAACCGAATTAGCCAAGGCCTTGGCTGAAGCGATGTTTGGCACTGAAGACGCGATGATTCGCGTGGACATGTCAGAATATATGGAGAAATTCTCCACGAGTCGCTTGATCGGGGCGGCGCCAGGGTATGTCGGTTATGACGAAGGTGGCCAGCTGACTGAAAAAGTGCGCAATAAGCCATATTCTGTTGTCTTATTAGATGAAGTGGAAAAAGCCCATCCAGATGTGTTCAACATTTTGTTGCAAGTCTTAGATGATGGCTACTTGACGGATTCTAAAGGCCGTCGAGTCGATTTCCGTAACACGATCTTGATCATGACGTCAAACATCGGCGCCACGGCTTTACGGGATGAAAAGACCATGGGCTTTGGGGCCTCTACCAGCAATGGACCTGATTACAAGGCGATGCAAAGTCGCATGCTAGAAGAGCTCAAGCGGGCCTTTCGTCCAGAGTTCTTGAACCGGATCGACGAAACCGTGGTGTTCCACTCCTTAAACAAAGAAGAACTTCATGAAATCGTGAAGATCATGGCCAAGAACGTCTTGAAGCGCTTGGCGGATCAAGATATCAAAGTCAAGATCACCCCTGCTGGCATTGATGCCGTGGCCAAAGCCGGATTTGATCCTGAATACGGTGCCCGTCCGATCCGGCGGGCGTTGCAGCGTGATGTTGAAGATCAGTTATCCGAACTGCTGTTGACAGGCCAAGCCAAAGCTGGCGATTTGATCACGATCGGCGCCAAAGCTGGGAAATTGACCTTTAAAGTCAAACCTGCCACTGAATCAAAAGAACCGGTCAAAGCTTAGACCGCCGAAGTCGTTTTCTTCTATTGAAGAAGGCGACTTTTTTTGGAAATTTGTCAAATGGTGTTGAAGGATAGTTTTTATCCTTTGAAGGTCTCCCCGACCGTGGGAGGCTTTTTTGTTATTTAATTGTTTAAGGAACTATGATGGATGCAGGGATAATGGTATTTT
>NZ_BAAFZI010000097.1:0-4107 GCF_045862175.1 Lacticaseibacillus salsurae
CTCAACTTTTGCACGGAACACTGCACGAGCCTTGATCACCGGTATTGCCTATAACCTGGTTCAGCTCTTTAAACAGCTCTTTGTCTCGGAAGACCGTCGTTCAACCATCTCCTCGCTACGGTTCAGTCTCTTTCACATCGCCGGTAGGATTACTTGGCACGCCCGTCGTGTGGTGATTCATCTTGCTTCTAACTATGTTTACAAGAACTGGTTTAGTCGGCTCATGGACGAAGTCCATCAGTTGGCGACCTGAACTGAATAACTGAATAGGTCGTGCGTCGAGCCGAAAACTGGGTCGGTCTGTTCGTGGTGCATCGATCACCAACTTCTCCGCTCAGTCAGTATTCGCAACGCTCCAAACGTTGCTTTCAGACCGGCCAGATGCGATTTCATGTCCCAAATACCGAGGTGAATAATCCAGGTTTCAGTAAACAACGCTTCAATTCCTGAAACCACCTGCGTTAATTCTAATTCAGCCATCTGCTTATTACCCCATTCTGCATCCTTGTCAGCCGATCCTTCTAACTTCTAAGTATACCGTCGAAGTGATTAAGTAGCTAGTTTTGCGCATAGTTATCGTTCACTCCCAGCTATAATCGTGGCGTGATCAAGGATTTGGTGGAGACAATTCCAGAAGCAGACTTCGATATTGCCTCTGACGACTCGCAGGGGCAAGTTGAGATTATTGGGTGGCTGTATCAGTACTATAATCAAGAGCCCAAAGATGCCGCCTTCAAGAAGCGTAACTACTCACAGGCAGACATTCCTGCTGTGACACAGTTATTTACGCCAGATTGGATTGTGAAGTATCTTGTTGAGAATTCCCTAGGGCGATTGTGGATCAATCACTTGCAGGTCGTTGGCGATACGCGTTCAGCTCTTGAATTGGCACAAGCTTTTCAGTGGCAATATTTCATGCCAGAAGCAAAGCAACCTGACAACATTAAACTACACGTCCAAGCGAATAATGCCAACTTAACGGAATTAAAGCCCGAGAAGCTTACCATGATCGATCCTTCGATGGGTTCTGGCCACATTCTGATCTATGCGTTTGATGTGCTGATACAAATCTATACAACAGAAGGCTACTCACAACGTGAAGCTGCTAAATCGATTTTGGCACATAACTTGTTTGGTGCGGATATCGATAAGCGTGCCTTTCAATTGGCATATTTTGCGATGATGATGAAAGGTAGGCAGTATGACCGTCGAATTCTCAGATCGGATGTAGCTCCACATGTATTTGATATTCCATCTGTTCATTGGTCTCACTCTGATCTAGAGCTATTATCAGACGATCCGGGAACAATTCAATCGTTGGAAACTGTCAGCTCACTATTTGGTAGTGGTGATGAACTTGGATCCTTGATCAATGTGGATCCGAATACAACCGATCTAGAAAGCCTACACGAAATAGTAAGCGCAAATGATTCGGCTGGTCAATTATCGTTGCAAAGCGCCCATGTGAGTCAATTGTGCCATGATTTGGATGCGGTTCTAAATGTCTTGGATCTGTTAACAACTCAATATCAAATCGGTATTACGAACCCACCTTACATGGGTTCAGGTAAGATGCCATCTAAACTCTCTACTTTTGTTAAAAAGCATTATCCAAATAGTAAATCCGATCTTTTCGCTGTGTTTATGGAACGATTACGAGATCTAACGATAGATCATGGTTATTACGCCATGATCACGCAGCATCAGTGGATGTTCCTTTCAAGTTTCGAAGCGTTACGCAAACAATTAAGCCAGCAAACCTTTATTAACCTTACCCATCTAGGCACGCGTGCTTTCGAAGAAATCGGAGGTGAAGTCGTTCAGTCAGTAGCGTTTGTCATGCAAAATTCACCCGTCAGCGGCTATATTAGCACGTATGAGCGATTGGTAGATCTTGACTCTCAGAGTAAGAAGGAACAAGCCTACCTTAAGGCAGTTAACGATCCTGACTTAAGCTATGTTTATCGAGCTAATCAAGCGAACTTTGAGAAGATTCCAGGAAGTCCGATTGCGTATTGGATTTTGAAATCGAGTATTCAAGTATTTCAAAAGCCGCTTCTTGGTGAACTGGTCGCACCAAGAACAGGTCTACAAACGGGTGATAATGCTCAATTTCTACGTAAATGGTTCGAAGTAGATTCAACAAAAACCAATATTCTATCTAGTGACAAAACCCAAAACACTTCATGTAAATGGTTAAAAATCAATACCGGCGGTGATTCTATCCGATGGTACGGACAATATAACACCGTTATTAATTGGGAACATGGTGGGCGTAATGTTAAAAATCAAAAATCCTCCGTAATTCGCAACGAATCTTATTATTTTCACGCCGGTATTTCATGGAAGCGAATAGGTTCGTCAAGCATGAATTTCAAGCTGTTGCCAACGAATTTTATTTTTGATCAATCTGGTGATTCTCTTTTCACTACTGAAATACCAATTGGAGAGTTGATATCTTATTTGAACTCGAAAGTTGCTGCATACTTCTTGAAAGCCTTTGCCCCAACACTCAATTTAACAGCTGGAAACATTAGCAATTTGCCTTTTCTTCCTGCCAATGATCCGAGGATAACTAAGATTTCATCAGCAAACATTAAATTGTCAGAGTTTGAATGGAATTTAGGTGAACAGTCATGGAACTTTGTGAGTGATCGATTGATCATGCTTATCGTTGAGCATACACTCGCACTCCTACGAAAACTCGCGGATATTCAAGCGCATGTGCCAAAAATGTGCCAACGTATCATCATACCATTCAAAGGAGTGAATCAATTATCATGGTAAGTTATCGTAAACGCGGCAATGTTTGGCAATACGAGATTTCATACAAAGACCTCGATGGAACCTACAAGAAACTACGAAAGTCTGGTTTCCCGTTAAAAAGTGATGCGGAGCTCGCCGCCAGCCAGATTCGATCAGATTATGTTAGCGTACGTCATTACAAAGCTGGTAACATATCTCTAGCCGATTACTTTCAACGTTGGGTCAACTTGTACAAGCATAATTCCGTGAGTGCTGTTACTCTAATCAAGTATGATAATACTCTGGATCACATACGACAGCTATTCGGTCATACCTTAATCAAAGATATCACGCGTTCCATGTATCAAGAACGTATTAATCAATTTGCTGAAACCCACGCACCTCGTACTGTTGCTACTTTTCATAAGCAGATTCGAGCGGCCATATTAGATGCATTAGACGAAAAAATAATCTCGGTTGATCCGACTCGTAAAATTGTAATTAGTGGTCATACTCTTCCTCATCCCAAGAAGGCGCTTGATTACCATGAATGGCAAGTCCTTGTATCACACTTAGACTACACTTGCCGAGAACAACTGATCATTTACATTGCTGCCATGACTGGCATGCGCTATGCTGAAGTTCTCGGACTAACGCCACAAGACCTTGACCATTCGAATACTCACTTACTCGTCAATAAAACCTGGGACTATAAATACCATTCCGGCTTCATGAAAACCAAAACTCGCGCATCTAATCGAAAAATCCTGATTGATTCTACCCTCGCAACGTGTTTCCGAGCATACGTTGAAGCCAATAGCATCAAGCCTCAAGATCCTCTATTTCTAGTTGACGGCCGGGCACCAGTGAGTGCTGAAATTAACAAGGCACTTACTAACAAACTTCATGATCTAGGGTTACCACGCATTACTTTTCATGGACTGCGCCACACACACGCTTCAATTCTGTTATTTCAAGGCGTCAGTGTGCTCTCTGTTTCCAAACGTCTCGGCCACGCTAATATCACTACGACGCAATCCACATATCTACATGTTATCAAAGAACTGGAGGAACAAAGTAACGATAAAATCCTACACATAATCTCGCTTCAATAATTCGGCACATTTCTTGGCACATTCACTAATAAGATAGTATTTTCCAACGGCTTGGAATTCCAACACGCTTCGGTTCTATTTCGGAAAATTTCAGCTTAAGCGCGTCAGATAGTCGATCACTCGTAAGCACCCAATAACAGACCGTCTTGAAAATCAATAGAGGCCCGTTCCCAGATTCAGGGAAGCGGACCTCTTTGCTTTAAGCGACGGTCGATTGGGCGGTACCGGTAAATGTTTGGTTCCAAGG
>NZ_BAAFZI010000098.1:0-4005 GCF_045862175.1 Lacticaseibacillus salsurae
CTCAACTTTTGCACGGAACACTGCACGAGCCTTGATCACCGGTATTGCCTATAACCTGGTTCAGCTCTTTAAACAGCTCTTTGTCTCGGAAGACCGTCGTTCAACCATCTCCTCGCTACGGTTCAGTCTCTTTCACATCGCCGGTAGGATTACTTGGCACGCCCGTCGTGTGGTGATTCATCTTGCTTCTAACTATGTTTACAAGAACTGGTTTAGTCGGCTCATGGACGAAGTCCATCAGTTGGCGACCTGAACTGAATAACTGAATAGGTCGTGCGTCGAGCCGAAAACTGGGTCGGTCTGTTCGTGGTGCATCGATCACCAACTTCTCCGCTCAGTCAGTATTCGCAACGCTCCAAACGTTGCTTTCAGACCGGCCAGATGCGATTTCATGTCCCCAATACCGAGGTGAATAATCCAGGTTAAAGCAAGTGATCGACGGCTTCAAGCACTGGGCGCACGGCTTCAAGACCAGAGGTTTCCGCATCGCTGCCACCTTTGACTTTGAGTTTTAACCGCAAACGCCAAGGCAAAGTGACTTCTGGGCGGCCTTGTAAGTAGCGAAAAATGGGTTGCTGGTGACAGCGACTGAAGCTTTTAACTTGGAGTTTTTCCACTTCGGTCAAACTCATCGGGAAAATCCCGGTGCCAAACACCAGAAAGTGTTGCGGCAATAAATCCGCGTATTGGCGATAAAAGCGTTTGAAGCCGGTGATGCCACAACCGGAAACATGTCCGCCAAAAATGACGACGTCGACGTGTTCGAAATCTTTTGCCGCGATTAACTTGGTATCGACTAACTCGGCGTGTAGCGTCTGCGCGAGTTGCTGGGCGAAGGCTTGCGTGAAGCCAGTTTGTGATTGATACACGATCTTGATCTTGCGCATGAGTCTCACCTCTTATAGACAGCATACCAAATTACCCGCAAGCGGCTCAAACGTGATACACTCGACTTAACGAAAAAGGAGGAATTGCGATGCAAATCACACGACATGGTCTCCCTCAAGATACAGTGGGCACGCCACCGAGCTTAGGTCACCCGTTGCCAAACTTCAGTGTGGTCAACGCTGACGGCAAAGAAGTGTCCGCAGCTGATTTCACTGGACGCTACAATTTGATTTCTGTGGTACCAGATATCAACACCCGCGTCTGCTCGATTTCAACCAAACAGTTCAACCAAGCGATGGATGAATTCGATGGCATCGGCTTCTATACCATTTCCACGAACACCACGGCGCAACAAGCCAATTGGTGTGCGGCTGAAGACGTGCATCACATTCAGTTGCTCAGCGATGATGATGCCAATTTCGGCACGGCAATGGGGCTTTATGTCGCCGACAACCATACCGACGCGCGTTCAGTATGGATCGTCGCGCCTGATGGCCACATTGCTTATCGCGAATTGATCCTGGAACAAACCCAAGAACCGGATTACGGCAGTGCGCTGGCTTATTTGGAAGCCCATCAACAACATTAAGGTTCAACAGTGACGACTCAGATTATGGTGATCTGGGTCGTTTTCTTCATGACTGGCCTGATAAAAGGACCTGCCCAGCAGGCAAGTCCCTTTCAACAGGTCATTTTTTTGAATCCATCATTTTCTGTTGCCATTTGGCCCAACTTTCATCGATCGAGTGTCCGTCTAAGCGGATCACCGTCAACGGGCCGTCGTTTGAAACAGAGGTATCGCTTTGAAAATCGATCATTTCAGCCTCGGTCACCCACAAAACCAGTGGGGCTTGTTGATTTACGTGTTGGCGTAGCTTTAACCCAGACTGCATGCTAGTTTGCAACTTTTTTAATCGCGGCGAATGCGCCACATCATCAACCCCGAGGATTTCGGCAAATGCAATCATTAAATCGGAAAAATCAATTTGATTATTTAAAAAACGGGTCATAAATCGTTCAAAATCACGATGTTCATCCTGATTATCGAAGCGTTTCAACCAATGCTGCAAATTACTCATTAAACGCTGATCAGCCAACTGCTTTTGCTTGATGATTCGTTGTTGGCCCGTTGCTGGTAGGATGTGTTGCAGTTGAAACTGGCCGGTGATGTTTAGCGCATCCCCGATTCCAACCGGTTGCGCAAAGACATCAACAAACGGGATCATCGCGATTTTGGAATTGTCATCAGGCTCTTGGGTCCAATCAAGGTCTACTGAATCGATGGCGAGTTTCATCACTCGCACCACGATACTTTGTCCGGCTTTAACAATACTGACGACTTCAACGCCCAACACGTGACTCGAAATTTGCCCTTCCATCAGTTTCCTCCTAAATGAAATGCCTTCAATTGATCGAGATCCCATACTGCTCGATGCAGTGCTTGCTGAGTTGCCAGCCAATGCGAATTATAAAACGATGATCCAAGGGCTACTTGTTGGGCCTTAGAATCCGCCAGTTGTTGATGGATCTGGGTCAAATAATCAGCCTGCTTCATTAAATTGGGATCGTTTGGCATCAGCTTCAAGGCCAAATCACGTTCATCACCATACATAAAGTGCGTCACATGCCGCACTTCTCGCAATAAATACCCGGTTGGAAAACGAGCCGCTAGTTTCCGATCAAACGCTGCGATCAATCCCCAATTGTGGTTGATCATCATTTTCACGCGTTGCTGTTGACGCTTGCCAGCATGGGCAAAAAGTTTCTCCAAGCGCACAAAAATTTGTTCTAACCCAACCCCGTTTTGCCCATAGGCATCAATTGCTGGTTGCAAACTCGCCACTTGCTGCGCCCAATTCGCGATTTTGGGATGATGTTCACGTGCTAACCACGCCGTTAAATTTTCGCTCACTAACTGTTGGACTTTGGCTTGATCCTGTTGAACAAATTTGCGATCACGCCAACCTGCGACCAAATAAGCCCTGACTAAAAAACCGTCCATCGCAATCGGTTTAGCATAACCCATTTGGCCGCTAGCGCGTAAAAACTCAGCATTAAATTCGACAAATACGGTTTGCGGTGGCCACCCTAAAGCAATGTGTTTATCGACTCGGGCAAAATTCAACGCCCCAACAATCATGACGTTAAATTCCTGAAAACGACCATCAGGTAAAATAAATCCGAGCCGTTGGACGTCGATTGTCCGCGCTTGTAGCCAATACCGGCCTCGACTTCTTATTTCCATGAGTTGACTCCTCCTTTCGCCATGAGTATGCGGTGTGCTTCTGGATCTGGCAAATTTGAAGCACGTTTTTTTACGATTGCTCAGCTTCCTGCGTTCAGTTCACTTTTGAAATTCAATATCAAAAAGTACTTGACAATGATTTATGAAGGCGTTATCATAATCAACGTATACTAGGAGGAAGGGGTGGCTTAGCGCACGTCACCAGTACTACTTCGCAACGGGGGGCAGTTCCCCGCAAACCCGAGTGAGATCGATCCACACAGCCAGTCTGTTTGATGGCAGTGGGTCTCAGCATCAGTCGTGCCGGCACATAAGGGTCCCCTCTCGGACTCATACCAGGTGTGAATGGACGATTTGCCTCGTGGTAACACGAGAAGCAAGTGACGCCTGTGGACGAAAAGCGAATGCATCGCTGACTAGTTCTGAAAGCGGCCAAAGCCTAAGAAGTGGCGGTTGCGCAGACACGCACTTGATACATCAGTCACTGCATGATCGTAATTGAATCGGCGTTAAAGCCACAGGTCCACGAAATGAAAACTCATTTCGTGGATTTTGTGCGCCTATTAACGATTTTAATGAAATTCATTTCCAAAGCGGTTGTCACTGCGAATGGTTCAGTGTACCCTTACACTATGTAGTGGCTGTTCAAAAACGCGTAGTGACTGATACTAGTGATTTTAAGACGTTACTGTCTTATAATAAATACATACGAAATGTCGGTTTTCGGACATTTCCCATGCATTTATGAAATTCACTCGGAGGTTTTATCCATGGTTTATCGTCAAAGTCCCCACCAACTCTCTTTTGAATCCTTTGGTTGCGGTCTGAGTACACCGCTCAGTCCAAATAATGAGTGGGTGCGCTTAGCCGAT
>NZ_BAAFZI010000099.1:0-3874 GCF_045862175.1 Lacticaseibacillus salsurae
ACGAGATGCAGACTCTGTGAGCTATGCATTGCGTGGAATCAAGCGCGAATGGGGAGCTTGCATCAAGACCATCACAGCCGACAACGGACCCGAGTTCACCGCCTTAAATACTGCTTTTGCTGGGACGGAAACTGAGATCTTCTACGCCCATCCTTACACGTCCTGCGACCGTGGCACCAACGAGGTACATAACCGGATGATCCGCCAGGACTTCCCTAAGGGCATGTCCCTAGATGACATTAGCCCTAGTCAAGTGCAGGCCACGCAAGACCGCTTGAATCAGTTGCCTCGCAAACAACAGGGCTACTGCACACCCCAGCAAAACTTTGAGGCCGAAGCTCGGGCGTTCGCCGCATGGCCCAGTAGTCTCTCTAGCACCACAACTTCTATTTGATAACGGCCTGTTCTGGGATTGTCCTCAACGACTGGCTAACTTGTTCTTGCAATTTACGGCAAAATAAATACCTCTGCCTAAATCATTAGTAAACAACACCCGCTACTCTACACCAACTAGAGTTAGTCTTATCATAAAACAAATACACGTCGTCAACTAGATCAGATCGATCTTATCAACAACGTGCATGATTCAGTTATTTCAATCGTTTCAACAACCATACTGGCCGGTGCCGCTCAGACTTGTGCACCCGGGTATTAACGACTTGTAGCAATTGTAAAATGGTGAAAATTAGTGAATTACGTTTTCGGTACGCAATGTACTTCGGTTCCCACTCGGTCACATACTTCTCTTTGTACGACCGTAATCCCTGAAAACCATATAACTGGTAGCCATATTCGTAAATTAAATGAGCAATTTTTTCTTGAATAAAACTGTAGCGTGAAACCCCCACACCGGATAACGGTGCCATTCCCATATTGAAATAAGCATAGCCATCGTCACGCGCCTGTTCAAATAGGTGCACAAAGACCGTGTCCATAATGCCGGATGGCGCCGATTTGCTTGACCGCATTAAGTCAATTGAAGTCGTCTGATGATTTCCCTGCGGCATAATATTCGCAAACGCGACAATTCGGTGGTCAGGATCATAAACGACCGCTACGGGTGCCTGATTGAGATACTGCTCATCAAAAAATCCGAGCGAGAATCCTTTTTCCGTCTCACCTGCTAACCAACTATCCGAAACAGCTCGTAATTCAGCCATAACGTTGGCACTGAACGGTGGCTGCAAGATGGCAAACTCATAGTGATCCCGGGTAAACTTATTCATTAGGGTCCGCTCACCCCGTAGCCGTTTACCAGCCAAACTAAAGTCTGCCAATTTGACGTGCCCTTCTTCACCGGTTTTGATAAAGTCAAAGCCCATTTCGTGTAGGCGCATCGTCAGCATCTCACTAATTTCGTAAAAGACTAGCGAGCAACCGTCACTATCTGCGTCATCCAATAACTGTTCCAAGGCAGCTTGTAATACCGCTTGATTACCGAATGGCTCTCCCATAATGATCAGTTTATCAGCCTTCTGCTGGTATAAGAAGATCAGTTGATCGACCCTATCGGCTTGATAGTAATATGCTAACTTATCATTCAAATAAGCCAAGTGTGAGATTTCATTGCCGCCATAAGTTTCAATCACTTGTTTGACCCGAGCCGCATCCATCTTTTGACGCAATCGGGCGTTATAGCCACTCGCAAAGTAGCGGTACATAATAATCAAAATCATTGCCGCTAAGACTAACCCAACCACCCCAAATAACCAGAGCTTTTGTGATGGGAAGAACAGCGCTTCAGGAACCGCATGCCGATGATGAATTTGGGGCGCGTTATAGACCCCCACAATCGTATACAAGATAAAGGTCACCACATACACGCAGCTAACCCACAACGTTTGCCCCCACGAAAAAGCCAACCGATCACGATAATAAGCATGCCGCGACAAAGCCACTAGCGCTAGAATCACAATCAAGAAAATCACAAATTTCATCGAAATTGCATCATAAACGACGAGACAGCGAATCGTATTCAAAATTGCAATCAGCAGGACAATCACCGTTGGCCAAAAAGCTTTTTTGACCCGGCCAGCAGTTCCCAACGCCACCCCAATCAGTAAGAAGGCCATAATAATACTGCTGGCCTGATTAATAAAGAAAAAGGTGTACGGATAAAACTGTAAGAAGAGTTTATTGCTATATGCAAAGGTAGGGACCGTTGACATCAACAACATCAGAAAACCAGAAAAGTAGAGAAAAACCGTCAGTACCATCTGAGCAACACGTTGTAATGCCTGCTTAGGAATACCCGCTAAGCGCACGTTTAAGCGATGGCCGGTGTCATGGATGAGTAAGACCATCCCGATGGCAAACGGGATAATATAGTAGAATAACCGGTAAAATAAGAGCCATACGACGGCGTCTGGTCGAGAAACTCCGACCGCACTGAGACCAAAAATCATGAAAACGTCGAATGACCCAATACCACCGGGTACCATTGACACTTCACCGACAACCGAAGCAATCACGAATAACGGCACGACTGCTGCAAAATCAATGGGTAATCCCATAAAGTTTCCAATTAATAAGAAGAACAGCACACAGCCAGTCCATTCACCAAACGACCCACTCAATAACCGAACGACGTTGCCGAGCGTAAGGCCATCGAAGAATTCCGAATCGTTGATCCGTGTAAAAATAAAGATAGCTGGAAAATACAGTGCACCACCGACGAGCCAGATCCAGTAACTGCCATACATGTTCCCAATGCCAAAGCCATAGACTAGCACGAGTGAGATCATACAATATAATGACAATCCCGAAACTAAAAACAAAGCGATCTTGGAAATGGCAAACACGATTTGTTTTTTAGTGGCTTCGCGATTATAAAAGTTAGCACGCAGTGAGGCGCCCAGCACGCCCCCAAAACCACCGATATTCGTAAATGTATTGGTGATCCATCCTGCTTTTAAGATATAGCCAAGTGAATAGTGGTTGGGTAAAAACTTTGTAATCATGACGTCATACGTCAGCATTGGTGTCACTGCGATAATACCAATCACGACCATGCTCAACAGATGCCACCAGCTTTGCGAAGCAAGCGCATTTGCCAACTGCGCGCCACTGACTTCCTTCGCAATTTTGCCGACTTCCGTAATCACAAATAACAGGACAGAGAATACAAATAATGCTTTGATGATCCCCATGCGTTTATTGAGTGCCGTCCCGATTTTCTGTAACGTTGCCTTCAAAAAAATTCTCCTTTCCCTAGATTATCTGTATTTAATCTTGAATTTATAACGTTTTGATTTCCATTTGGTAGATTGTAAAATTAATCCGAACGCTGTTCGGACAAAAAAAGATCAGCTTCCTTTAAAATGGTGTTTACCACAAACCCATCTTTTAGGAGATGATCTTTTGTCTAGTATAACCTATTCCGAACGAATTAAAATCGAAACCTTTTGTGAACTAGGGCTGTCCAATATCCAAATGGGCGTTCGGCTGAACCGATCACCGTCAACAATTTTTTATGAATTATCTCGATGTCAACCTTATCAGGTTGAATTAGCACAAACAGATGCCGAATACAAGCGATCACGATGTGGTCGGAAAACTAAGCTGAGCGATGAGTTAAAGCAAAAAATTCTCAACCATTTACGTCTAAGCTGGTCACCAGGAATGATTGCTCACGAATTTAAACTAGCTACTAAATCTATTTAGTGGCTGCTTAAAAATTCTATAATTCAGGCATTTAAGCTAATATATGCATTATTGCGGTATAATAAATCCATTGGAATTAGCTGTTTTCCTGCATTTTCCTTGCATTTTTTGGGAACCTACTCGGAGGTTATCGTATGGTCTATCGTCACAGCCCGCTTCAATTGTCATTTGAATCCTTTGGTGCCGGTTTAAGTACCCCACTTAGCTCTAA
>NZ_BAAFZI010000100.1:0-3841 GCF_045862175.1 Lacticaseibacillus salsurae
TCGGTCTGTTCGTGGTGCATCGATCACCAACTTCTCCGCTCAGTCAGTATTCGCAACGCTCCAAACGTTGCTTTCAGACCGGCCAGATGCGATTTCATGTCCCAAATACCGAGGTGAATAATCCAGGAGGATATAAGATCGCTGAACGAACTGTTGGTAAGTATATGCGTGAACTTGGCATTCACGCCGTTTACCTAACCCCTTGGACGACTACCACTCGCAATTCTAAGTTTGATAAACAGCTAATAAATATTTTAGACGAGCAGTTCAATCCATTGCGACCAAACGCCGTTTGGTGCATTGACACCACTTATATTCCAGTTCATGACGGATTCGTTTATTTAACCAGTATTATGGACTTGTACTCCCGACGGATCATTGGTTGGGACTTATCTGAAACCTTGGAGGTATCGAATGTCATCCCACTTATTGAAAAGACTAAGCACAGTCGCCATATTAGCAAGCCATTAATCATGCACAGTGATCGTGGTAGTCAGTTTACGTCTGAAGCTTACAATCAAGTTACAGCTAACATGACATTAAGCTATTCAAAGAAAGCTTATCCTTGGGATAATGCCTGCATTGAGTCGTTTCATGCCTTGATTAAGCGTGAATGGATAAATCGGTTTAAAATCCATTCATACTCCGAAGCTAAACGACTAGTTTTTCAGTACATTGAAACGTTTTACAACACAGTTAGAATTCACAGTCACTGTGGATTCAAATCACCAAAGCAACTTGAAGATGAGTATCAAACTCAAATTCAAAATTTAGTCGTGGCATAGGACAAAAAAGTCTCTATTTAAATTGTCTATTTTATTGACAGGGGACCAGTTACGCCTTTTTGTGGACCCGATTCGTTTTTACCGGGAACGTGTAGTCCGAGTTCAGTCGCGTCTTAGGCGACTTAATCTGCTCGATTAGTAGCTCAACCATCAGCTCAGCCATCTCTTTGATTGGCTGTTGAACCGTTGGCAATTCCGGAAAGAATGTCCGAATAAAAGTGGATCCATCGTACCCGCTGATAAGCGGATGGTAGTTCATCGTATCAGCACAGGTCTTTACCAAGATTGCCGTAACATCATCGGTACAGCATATTGCATCGTAATCACGGCTCACAATAAGCTGCCCAACCAGTAGCTTCTTTAACGCGATTGAGCTCTCAAACTCCAGTGAAGACGTAGTTACATCGACACCTGCCTGGTTAAACACCGCCATCATGCCGGTTACACGATCATTGATTGGGTAGAAGTCCTCCTTGCTACCCGACAGAATCAATACGTTCTTGACGCCACGCTCGACCACTTTACCGGCAATTGCCCGGCCGCCAGCAAGATTGTCGCTTTTGACCGTTGGAATCTCCTTAGAAATCTGCCGATCAAAAGACACAATCGGGTAACTCGCATTACCGTGCTCTATCAGAAAGTCAGAATGTGAGCCGGTAATGATGCCATCGACCTGGTTACTCTTCAGCAGCTTGAAATACTCCTCTTCCTTTGCGGAGTTGTTCTTACTCGTACAAAGCAACGTCTGGTAGTGCCGGCCGCTCAGTTCGTCTTCGATATGCTCAAAGAGTTCTGAATACAGCGGATTGTCGAGCGAAGGCAGAATCACGCCGATGGTAGCAGAACTTTTCCCTTGCAGGCGACGAGCAGCGGCATTGGGCTGATAATTCAACTTCTCCATCGCAAGCTGCACCTTAGTAATCGCCGCCGGACTTAGATAGCCCTTACTGTTGATGACACGCGACACGGTGGCCACGGATACGCCCGCTTCTCGCGCGACGTCACGAATGGTTACAGACATCTCTGTTCACGTCCCTTCTATAATGTATCAACATTAGCACACTTCATCTGTTTCATCGCTAATATTAGGGACTTTCAAAGAAAAATATGTAACAATGTGTAACCAATTGCCATTTTTGTAAGCACTTCCTATAATGAAGATGCTTGCAAGCGCTAAATCGATTACGAGGAGTTGCTCTATGACAGTACCAAATGAAGTGATGTTGATTACCTATGGTGACAGCATGGGCGAAAATCTACATCAGCTTAATCACATTCTTGATGCCTACTTTGCAGGGGCGGTCGGCGGCGTTCATCTTCTGCCGTTCTTCCCTTCGTCAGGAGATCGCGGCTTCTCGCCGATGAACTACACCACAGTAGACCCTCGCCTCGGTAGCTGGCACGACGTCGATGCCCTCGCCGAGAAGAACTACCTGATGGCAGACCTGATGATTAACCATCTCTCACGTCAATCCGCTGAGTTCCAAGACTACCTGCAGCATCATGACCAGTCTGATTATGCCGGTATGTTCCTAAACTGGGATAAGTTCTGGCCAGCCAATCGACCAATACAAGCCGATGTTGATCTGATATACAAGCGCAAGGACAAGGCGCCATACCAAGAAATCACTTTTGCCGATGGTAACCAATCGAAGGTCTGGAATACCTTCAGTGAAGAGCAAATCGACCTTGATGTGAACGCCCCGCAGGCTAAGGCAATGTTCAGGACTACGATGGCGATTTTTGCCAAACATCACATCAACATTGTGCGCCTCGACGCCTTTGCCTACGCTGTCAAGAAGCTTGATACAAATGACTTCTTCGTGGAGCCGGACATCTGGCAATTGCTGGAGAGCATCTCTTCAGAAGCAGAAAAACACCAGCTGACGGTTCTTCCCGAGATTCATGAGCACTACACGTTACCGCGTAAGGTCAGCGAACACGGCTATTATACTTATGACTTCGCTCTGCCCATGCTGATTCTCTACACGCTTTTCAAAGGTGATGCCACGAACCTTCTGAATTGGCTGGCAGCGAGTCCAATGCATCAGTTCACCACGCTAGATACGCATGACGGCATCGGAATCGTTGATGTTAAAGACGTCCTTAATGATCAGCAGATTGATTTCACAACCAAGCAGCTCTACGAACGTGGAAGTAATGTCAAGAAGGTCTACTCTAGCGCAACGTACAACAACCTCGATATCTATCAAATCAATACGACCTACTACTCAGCTCTGGGCGAGGACAACCGCGCATATCTACTAGCTCGAGCGCTACAGATATTTGCCCCTGGGATTCCACAAATTTATTATGTCGGCCTCTTAGCCGGGAAAAACGATCTTGAGTTGCTTGAGGCGACTAAAGAAGGGCGCAACATCAATCGCCACTACTACACCGAAAGTGAAGTCGCGCAAGAAGTAAAGCGACCCGTTGTTCGCGACCTGCTCAAGCTGCTCCGATTCCGCAATCAGGAACCGGCCTTTGACCTTGATGGCTCACTCACGATTGAGAAGACCGACAACGCCCACTTTACATTGATTCGCCGTAACCAGGCGCAGACTCACACAGCAACGTTAACCGTTGACTTAACAACGCTAAGATTCTCGGTCCAGGCGGATAATGATGTGCTCACACTCGAAACAGAACAGGAGAATTCTAATGACTAAAGGTCTACCGGACGATTTTCTGGAAGTTTGTCAAATGGTGTTGAAGGATAGTTTCTATCCTTTGGAGATCTCCTCGTGTAGGAGATCTTTTTTGGGCTCTGGTGCAAATAGTCTGAGAGTGTGCCTTTTACCTAGTTGTTGATAGGGTGTTGTAGGTTATGCTGGCACCATCGCTTTTAATTCGTCCACGGCTGAAAACCCGATGAGGCTTAGCTCTCGTCGGGTTTTCTTGCGTAATGCATGGATGACTTCAATGCCGCTGAGTGTTGCACTAGCGGTTCGGATGCTTTGGAAACTTGCTGACCGCACCCGGTGTCGTTTAATGAATCGATGATCTTGTTCGATTAAATTGTTTCGATACTTGGAACATTGGTGTGCTGATTTGCT
>NZ_BAAFZI010000101.1:0-3800 GCF_045862175.1 Lacticaseibacillus salsurae
CAAATGCGTCTACCACGAATTCAAGTATCAGGCCGCGTCATGGGGTAAAGCTCGCCGTGTTATCGTATGTTCTACTCATACGGCAGATGAGCTAGTTCCCTGGAACCACGCATTCGTAGTGACCAGCCTGGCCTCCGAGGCTCCAGAGACTTTGTTCAAGACCTATAGACAGCGGGGCAATGCTGAGAACCAAATTAAGGAGCTGAAATGCGGGTTTGGCTTTGACAAAACAGACAGCTCAACTTTTGCACGGAACACTGCACGAGCCTTGATCACCGGTATTGCCTATAACCTGGTTCAGCTCTTTAAACAGCTCTTTGTCTCGGAAGACCGTCGTTCAACCATCTCCTCGCTACGGTTCAGTCTCTTTCACATCGCCGGTAGGATTACTTGGCACGCCCGTCGTGTGGTGATTCATCTTGCTTCTAACTATGTTTACAAGAACTGGTTTAGTCGGCTCATGGACGAAGTCCATCAGTTGGCGACCTGAACTGAATAACTGAATAGGTCGTGCGTCGAGCCGAAAACTGGGTCGGTCTGTTCGTGGTGCATCGATCACCAACTTCTCCGCTCAGTCAGTATTCGCAACGATCCAAACGTTGCTTTCAGACCGGCCAGATGCGATTTCATGTCCCCAATACCGAGGTGAATAATCCAGGTTAGAAGTAGTCGGTTCATCGCTGAAGATAGTGTCTTTGTATTGATCCGCAAGTTGTGGTGTCTGGTAGAAATTGGTATCGACAATTTCTTGTGCGCCAGAGGCCATGGCCAGTACAGGCTGTTGCGTACCGTTGAGATCTCGGGATTCAACCCAGTAGAATTCGCCAGCGCCGGCAGTTTGAAACCATCCCCTGAGGCTGATCATCGGGACGTTTGCGCCTGGCGCAGTTGACAACATTGCGCTTTGCCAACGAGCATGAGGCGACTCACTAATTTCATTGCTGATGTCGCTATTAGACATCAGCAATTGTTTGTCGGCTTTCGTGTGTTCATTTTGCCAATGGACCGGTAAAGGTTTATCGTCGAAGGCAATTGAATTTTCAGTAATGATCACTGTATATTGTTTTTCATACGACCACCCGTACCAAGTCCCGATAAAGTTTGATGGAAATACTGGTTTTGCTGCGGAACTGGTTGAATGTTGACTTGAAGCATTACTGGTGAAAACGGCTGGATTTCCCTTGAGAATTTGTTGATAGCCGGTTTTGAGTTGTTCATTTTTCGTTTGACGCACCGAAAGTCGTCCGTTTTTGATGGCATCTTGTGCGATCAGAACCTTACCCGTTCCGTTTGCCTTTAACGTAAATAAATATAAGCGGTGTTTTTCGCTGTCAGCATAGGCCGCAATAATATTTGTCGCTTTAGAACTTGCATGTTTTGCTGAAGGAAACCAGTTTGCAGATTGATGCGCATCGTCAACTGTGAGTGATAAGTGATGCTTGATCGCAGTTGAAAGATTTTTTGAGTACCACTGTGTCTTTGACGTTGAACTGACAATGGTGTAATTTTGATGCTTTGCTTTTGCGAAACTTTGCATGAATTCGGATAAATGGTGGTCCTTGGTCTTATTCCAAGCGATTGTTGTATGGTTTTGAGCACTAACGATGTTGCTTGAGGTCGTTGCAGAAGAGCTTGTGACATGAGGCGTCACTTTAAAATGGACGAAGACGCCAAAAATAATCGCTGCCATGATACCAATGAAGCAGCCAGATAGCGCCCCAATACCAGATCTTTTTGCCTTAGCAGGCTGTTCGTGAATCCAGACGAGAAATAATATGAGGCCAACAATTGGCAAGAACAAACCTAAGAAAAACCACCCAATGCTCGCTGATTCTTGTTTAGCGTCGCTACGTAATCTGCTCATGATAAAACTCCCCCTACCCATTCACTGTATTTTCCATCAAAATGAATTCGCTTTCAAGCCTGACAATGTTGAGATTATATGGCAAAGATATCGGCCTTAAGCCTGACGCGACGTGCAGGCGTCATGGTACACTAAAGATATCTAGAGAGGGGTTAACACAATGCAAAGCAAACGATTGAGTCCCGTGGCGATCACTGGGCTGATCATCGCAGCCGTTGCGGTGATCTTCGGTATTTACGGCGTCAGCACCTACAACAGCTTAGCCAAGCAAAATCAGGAAGTCACTGCCCAATGGAGCCAAGTGGAAAACGTCATGCAACGGCGCGCCGACTTGATTCCAAACTTGGTCAATGCCGTTAAAGGGTCCATGAATCACGAAACCGAGATTTTTGACAACATCGCCAAAGCGCGCAGCAACTATAACAATGCGACCACGACCAAAGCCAAGGCGACAGCAGATAGTCAATTACAAGCCCAAACGGCTAATTTAATTTCTGTGATCAAAGAATCTTATCCGAAACTGTCTTCTCAAGCCAATGTCCAAACCTTGATGACCCAACTGGAAGGTAGCGAAAACCGCATCAGTACTGAACGGCAACGCTATATTGAAGACGTGAAGGCCTACAATCAAAGTGTTGTGACCTTCCCGAAGAACATTTTTGCCAACATGATGGGCTTAGGCCAAAAGGCGACCTTCAAAGCCGATCCATCAGCTAGCGAAGTGCCAAAGGTCGATTTGAACAACTGAAAGATGTGATGAAATGAAAAAGCATCGCTGGTGGCTCCTATTATTGCCACTATTTATGTGGCTGTTTGCAGCGCAGCCGGTGCATGCCGCCACCGTGCCAGACAAACCATCTGGCGTGAATTATTATGATGGCTTGAATTTGTTAGATGATCAAAGTAAATCCTTGATCAATTCGACGAACAAGACTTGGAGCAACACCACCCAACAACCGCAAATCGGCGTGGCCGTGGTGAAGTCCAGCGGCGGCGATATCGCGTCGTATGCTGCTGATATTTTGCACAATTGGGGTGTCGGCAATGCTAAGCGTAACAATGGGGTCGTGATCGTGTTTGCCAAAAACAGTGGCAAAAATAACATGTTCATTTCCACCGGTTACGGCATGGAAGCCGATTTAACTGACGCGCAAGCCGAGCAGATCTTACAAGCGCATTTATCAGACATCAAATCGAAATCTGATGCGCGGGTGAATACCGCGATTCGCGGCGTGTTCAAAGATGTTGCTAAAGTCATCGACAAAAAGTACAAGTTCAAATCGGCCACCACTGACTCAGATGCGGAAACTGAACAACAATCAGAGTCCCGTAGTAATAGTTTGTTCAGTGGCATTATTAAAGTGGCGTTTGGCGTGGTGATCGCCATTATTATTCTGCTGTCCATGGGCGGCGGTAATGGTGGTGGCGGTGGTCGAAGACGTCGCGGTAACAACGACTGGATCTTGTGGGGCATTCTTGGCAGTTTGCTCAGCAGTGGTCGTCGCGGACCACGCGGACCGTTTGATGGCGGTTCAGGTGGCGGATTTGGTGGTGGCTCCGGTTGGGGCGGCGGTGATGGCGGCGGCGGTGGCGCTGGCGTTTAACCACGATAACTAAAAGTACAATGAGAACACTCAGGCGACTGGTCTGGGTGTTTTTGCTTGCTTGAATTGTCAAGCTAAGTGGAACATCTCTGACCAGAAGACTTCAAGCGAAGATTTCCATCCGAACATCTTGCGTGGTCGAGTGTTGATTTGCCACACCATTCGGTTGATTTCCTCGTCTGTGATCGTAGCGATGTCTGTTCCTTTGGTGTCATCGCGCAGTTTATACCGTTCCGATTACTCAAATAAGCGTCAAATAATTCCAGCCCCGATCTGCCGGACTACCGAAATTATTTGACGCTATTTTTATGCACGAAAATCCGGCGATTGAC
>NZ_BAAFZI010000102.1:0-3681 GCF_045862175.1 Lacticaseibacillus salsurae
CAAATGCGTCTACCACGAATTCAAGTATCAGGCCGCGTCATGGGGTAAAGCTCGCCGTGTTATCGTATGTTCTACTCATACGGCAGATGAGCTAGTTCCCTGGAACCACGCATTCGTAGTGACCAGCCTGGCCTCCGAGGCTCCAGAGACTTTGTTCAAGACCTATAGACAGCGGGGCAATGCTGAGAACCAAATTAAGGAGCTGAAATGCGGGTTTGGCTTTGACAAAACAGACAGCTCAACTTTTGCACGGAACACTGCACGAGCCTTGATCACCGGTATTGCCTATAACCTGGTTCAGCTCTTTAAACAGCTCTTTGTCTCGGAAGACCGTCGTTCAACCATCTCCTCGCTACGGTTCAGTCTCTTTCACATCGCCGGTAGGATTACTTGGCACGCCCGTCGTGTGGTGATTCATCTTGCTTCTAACTATGTTTACAAGAACTGGTTTAGTCGGCTCATGGACGAAGTCCATCAGTTGGCGACCTGAACTGAATAACTGAATAGGTCGTGCGTCGAGCCGAAAACTGGGTCGGTCTGTTCGTGGTGCATCGATCACCAACTTCTCCGCTCAGTCAGTATTCGCAACGATCCAAACGTTGCTTTCAGACCGGCCAGATGCGATTTCATGTCCCCAATACCGAGGTGAATAATCCAGGTGGCCAAAACGTTGAACGCACCCAACGAACTGCCGCTATCGGCATTAAGTGCGATTTGTGGCGGCGTATTTTTAATGGCGATGTTGCGCCAACCGAATGAGGTGCACGCATGAAAAATTTTTGGCGGTATCTCATCGTTGGCGCCTTGGCGCTGGTTTCAGCGCTGGCGTGTTTGATGTTTGGCGACATTCACTTAAGCTTTAGCCAAGTGCTGGCGGCATTAGGCGGCCAAGGCGATCGCATCGCGACTTTGGTGGTGTGGCAAATGCGCCTACCTTATGTGGTCGCGGCGTTGATCTGCGGCAGTGCCTTGGCAACCAGCGGTTTGTTGTTGCAACAGCTCACGCAAAATCCGTTAGTCGATTCATCGATTTTAGGGGTGAATGCCGGCGCCAGCCTTGGGGCAGTGCTTTTGATCGCATTTTCGGCACGGTTTAAAGGCCTATCAGTGCAAACTTGGTTGCCGCTGGCCGCAATCTTAGGTGCCTGTTGTGCCTTGATGTTGGTGCAACAAGTCGGCGCCCATCACGACCGCTTGCGCTTGTTATTGCGCGGGGTGGCGCTGACGGCTTTACTTAATGGCGTGATCTTACTGTTGCAACTGAATATGAACAGTTTTGATTTTGAGCGCGTGTTGACTTGGCTGACTGGTAGCTTTTGGAATGTGGATTGGCAGTTTCTGATCGGCTATGGGGTCGTGACGATCATCTTGTTAGGTATCGTGTGGTGGCACCGCGCGGCATTTAACATGTTGAATCTTGGCGATGACATGGCCCAAGCTGCCGGCGTTAATATTCGCTTCACCAAGTTGATCCTCATGGCGCTGGCCATTGGCTTAGCCGCCATTGCGGTGGCAGTCGGTGGCGCGATCGCCTTGATCGGCTTGATGAGTCCCAACATCGCCAAGCGCTTAGTCGGCAGCCAATTTACCACGCGGCTGATCATGACCATCGCGGTGGGTTGGACGTTGATGCTAGCCAGCAATGCCGTGGCCAACAATTTATTTTTGCCGGCGACGCTGCCAGTGGGCTTAGTGGTGGCGGTGATCACCATGCCTTATTTTCTCATGTTGCTATTTCAATATAGTTGAAGCAAGAATCCCCCGATTTTAATCGGGGGAGGAATGCAAGTTGGCGGGCACCCCTCAAGTGTAATTTGACATGCGAACGTACGTTTGATATACTGTCGTTACTATGACGGAGGTGTCAGGATGTCTAAGCCCAAGACCGTGACCATGGCGAAACTCCCGTATCACTTCGGCGTGCGCATTAGAGTTTACCCATCTACTGAACAAAAGCGCTTAATCAAACGTAACAGCGATGCTAGTCGTTTTATTTATAACGAGCTGGTCGCGATGAATCGTGAACTTTACGCATTGCGACAAGTGCACTGCCCAATTACGCTTGTTTTGCAGCGAATTGACACCCTGCTTGAAAGATTGAAGCGTCCTGTTGCCGGTATCGCTAATATCCACGGCTGGCTCAACCATCCAGATTTTGATTCAGACATGAAAGCCAATGCAGTGAAGAATTATCGCGCGGCTTGGAATCTCTTTCGACAAGTGCCTGCAGTTAGTGTTCCTCAGTTTCATAAGCGCCGGGTCGAACAGTCTTATCAAGTTTCGAACCACTATCTTGTTAAGCACGGGCGACCAACGATGACCAATGGTTCGGTGCGTTTGCTGGATCAAAAGCATCTTACGCTGGGCAAGATCGGACGATTGCGTTTTGTCGGAATGCCTAATTGGCTCTTTGCGCGTACAAATAATGTTCGTATTGGCACGACCACGGTATCGATGGACGCTTGCGGGGATTATTATGTGTCGTTTCAGTTAGGTTCTGATCAACCATTCGTGAAGCCTGCCAAGCAGACGGGCTCGCAGATTGGCATCGACTTGAACTTGGAGAATTTCTTGACGGACTCCAATGGTGATATCGTGGCTAATCCGCGTTATTATCGCCGAATCATGGGCAAGCTGGCATCATCGCAGCGGACGCTTGCTCGTCGCGCCAGGCGAGCGAAACAAGAACATCGCCCATTGCACCAAGCCAAACATTACCAGCAACAACGCTTGATTGTTGCCAAGCAACAGCGCAAAGCGGCGAATCAGCGCAAGAATTTTCTACACATTGTCAGCACCACACTGGTCAAGAACCACGACTTGGTGGTCGCTGAAGAATTGCGGAGTAAGAACTTGCGGAAGAACCATGCCTTAGCGTTAAGCATCAGCGATGTTGGTTGGGGTGAATTCTTGGATATGATGATGTATAAAGCATCCCTATACGGCAAGCAATTTGTGACGATCGATCCAAAAAATACCACTCAGACTTGTCACGGTTGTGGCTTTATCATGGGTACAAATGGCACTGATAAGCTGACGTTAGCCCAATGCCAGTGGAATTGTCCGCGATGTGGCCAACATCACATTCGCGATCATAACGCAGCACAGAACATTCTTGCGCGTGGAATCGCCACGCTAGCGTAATCGCTTAGTTCCTGTGACCTTGCAGTGTCCATGGGACTAAGGCGAAGTACGCCAAGTCCCTATGGCAACCTGGGGACGATAAAGCCACAGGAATTAGTCTGAGAAGCTAACATATCCTGGATTATTCACCTCGGTATTTGGGACATGAAATCGCATCTGGCCGGTCTGAAAGCAACGTTTGGAGCGTTGCGAATACTGACTGAGCGGAGAAGTTGGTGATCGATGCACCACGAACAGACCGACCCAGTTTTCGGCTCGACGCACGACCTATTCAGTTATTCAGTTCAGGTCGCCAACTGATGGACTTCGTCCATGAGCCGACTAAACCAGTTCTTGTAAACATAGTTAGAAGCAAGATGAATCACCACACGACGGGCGTGCCAAGTAATCCTACCGGCGATGTGAAAGAGACTGAACCGTAGCGAGGAGATGGTTGAACGACGGTCTTCCGAGACAAAGAGCTGTTTAAAGAGCTGAACCAGGTTATAGGCAATACCGGTGATCAAGGCTCGTGCAGTGTTCCGTGCAAAAGTTGAG
>NZ_BAAFZI010000103.1:0-3631 GCF_045862175.1 Lacticaseibacillus salsurae
TCGGTCTGTTCGTGGTGCATCGATCACCAACTTCTCCGCTCAGTCAGTATTCGCAACGCTCCAAACGTTGCTTTCAGACCGGCCAGATGCGATTTCATGTCCCAAATACCGAGGTGAATAATCCAGGTTGACAGCATCGATTGCTCAAATGACTGATCAATATTCAAAGAAGTAATGAGTTCGCTACGGTGAAGAGCCGTAGCTATTTTTTTCGGAAGTGGACGAGTTAAGGTGACAAAAAGGCGTCGGCGAAAATCAAGGCGCCAAAGCCGCTGGCGATTCTGCTGTTAGGCGCAGACACTGGGGCAATCGGGCGCAGTGATCAAGGTAAGTCTGATACCATCATTGTGTGCACCATCGATCCCAAAACCAATCAGACCCATTTGTTGAGCATTCCGCGCGATACCAATGCCCAAATCATCGGCACAAAGAATTTTCGCATGTTTAAAATTAATGATGCATACAACCAAGGTGGCTCGACGATGGCGCGGGCGACGGTGGAGAAACTGTTGAATGTGCCGATCGATTATTATGTCACCATCGATATGGGTGGCTTGGAAACAGTGGTCGATGCGTTAGGCGGCATCGATGTGGATGTGCCGTTTACCTTCACCAGCTCGCATACCGATAATTTGCATTTTACCAAAGGCCCCATGCATCTCAATGGTAAATATGCGCTGGCGTATGCGCGGATGCGGCACGAAGATCCTGAGCAAGATTACGGTCGGCAAAAGCGTCAACAGCAAGTGATCAAAGCGGTGGTGAAAAAGGCGGTTTCTGGCCAAGGTTTGGCGCAGTTCACTGAATTATTGAAATCCTTGTCGCAAAACGTCAAAACGGATATGAGCTTCGATGATATGGTCGGCGTGTTCCAACATTACCCAAAAGCCACCAAAAAAATCACGTCCAGTTCGTTAAAAGGCTATACGGGCTTGGTTCAAACTACGGGCTACAGTTGGCCATTATCGTTTCAGATCCCGCCAACCGATAACTTGCAAGCCGAATCGGATCGCTTGCGCAAGATCTTAGGCCTCAAAGCGGAAACCTTGGAGAATGCAACCACCAAAGAAAATGCGTTGAACCCGAATTTCCGTTTTGAAGACGTCAATTATGATCAATATTTTGTGAATTATACCTTAACGGATTAAAAATAATCGGACGCAGCTTGTGGTTCAAGCGACGTCCGATTATTTATTTGCCAGCACCGATGCGTTGGCCTGGCTGGTTAGGCTTGGCCAACATGTATTGTTGAATGTAGCCTTCGATTTCTTGATTTTGCGGCAAGTCGGAATGGCTGGCATCATCCCCTGATACCGTGATTTGCGTATAGTGTTTGACTTGGTTTTGGAAAATATATTTCCCACATTCCACTGAAGCCAGCGGCACAATGCCGTCCCCATCATAAGTTTGTGTCCCTGCCAGCGAGTACACCGTCAGATTCTTCGGAAGTGCTTTGTGGGCTTTGATCAAGTCGGCCAGCATTTGGGTGCGGTTGTGCGGATTGCTTTCCTCCAAGTTATACGGGGTGCCGATGGTCATCAATTTATTCATCGTCACCGCTGATTTTTGATAATACTTGGCGAGAAATAATGTCAAAATCAAACCGCCATTGCTGTGTCCGATGGCGTTGAAGCGACTGAAATGGTATTTTGTGGCGAGTTGGTTAAAGGCCAGATCAAACCAGTGGGCTTGTTTTTTGATGTTGTTGTAGCCGTCTTGGTTGTTTTCAAAAGCAATCACGATATAAGGCTCGACGTCACGCGGCGCGATACGGCCTTGCGTTTTCACGGTGCCATCGGTTTTTACCGTGACTTTGAGTAAACTGTGACCGTTAGTGCGCTGGTTTAGCGTGGTGACTAAGCTATTGAAACGATTTTGCGTCGCGGAGCTCCCTGGTACCAAAATGATCGGTGACATGCGGGAATCATGGATGACTTGGGCATCGCGAACTTGGTGGTGCATCCAAGTGGTGGCGGGGATGAAAAGTGCAAGGCAGATGATCAAGAGCAAGCCGCCTAAACTGAGGGAACGAATCCATTTAGCCAAGTTGCTCACCTCCAGAAACTTTTTTGACGAATGGTAAATAAATTAAGACGGATACCAATAAACACAACACCGCGACGATCAGCGCTGGCCAATTACCGTTAGTGGTCAGCCAAGCGATCATCGGCCCAGGTGTTGTCGCCGGTACTTGGTACACCGAAGCGGCGATCAAGTGCAGCTTCAACGCACTCCATGCGATCGCGCAACTCGCTAAGGGGGCGCTGAAGTATGGAATCAACATCACCGGATTTAACCAAATGCGATAGCCCAGCATTAAAGGCAGATTTAAATTGACTAAGCTCATCGGCAGACTCCACCAAGCCAAGTGACGTTTTTCCGAGCGTTGATCGATCAATAAAATTGCGATGATCAAACCTAACGTCATCCCCACGCCGCCAAACATCGCGTATGGGCGATACAACGTGCCAATTGAAATCGGATTAGGCAAAGAATGATGCGCTAAGGCGGCATTGAGATCGGCGGTGGCTTTGGTGCCGGTTAACATCGGCATCATCGCATCGATCGGCGCGGGCAACCCTAGCCAACCAAACCCGCTATTCAACCACAATAACCACGAACCCCGTGGCGCATTGAGCGTGAGCACATGAGCAGTGGCCAAACGATCCCACCCTAATCGCAGGCCAAGGGTGATCAGTAAAGTCCCACTGGTGGTCAAGACTTTCGGTAAGTGATTGAAGCCAAAGCCGATCAGCCAACCAAAAAGTAACCCCAAAAGGATCCCATCAGCGCCAATGGCTGGACTAAAGGTCGCCATGCGCGTGGTATTTAAAATCAAATAACCGATGCCGGTGACAATACTTGCTAACTGCTTGTCGTTTTTAGTCAACGCTCGCGCTGCAAAAATCGCCATCAACAAGCCCAACAAACCGATGGTGTAAGTCGTCAATAAGGTCAGCCCATCATGCAACGTGTGAAAGCCTGGTAACCATTTTGGTAAATCAAAAACTTGCGCAAAGAATCCATCATTTGAAAAAACGCTCAACAGCAACGCTTGCGCCGCAGTGCCGATCAACACCACTGGCATCAACGGCTGAACGGTTTGTTTCAACAACTTTTGCATCAGTATCCCTCCATCGCTATCCTACCAGAAAATGGTTACAATAACAGGTGATGGAGGTGGCAATATGCAAGTGAAGTTAAGTGATCCTGGATTATTCACCTCGGTATTTGGGACATGAAATCGCATCTGGCCGGTCTGAAAGCAACGTTTGGAGCGTTGCGAATACTGACTGAGCGGAGAAGTTGGTGATCGATGCACCACGAACAGACCGACCCAGTTTTCGGCTCGACGCACGACCTATTCAGTTATTCGGTTCAGGTCGCCAACTGATGGACTTCGTCCATGAGCCGACTAAACCAGTTCTTGTAAACATAGTTAGAAGCAAGATGAATCACCACACGACGGGCGTGCCAAGTAATCCTACCGGCGATGTGAAAGAGACTGAACCGTAGCGAGGAGATGGTTGAACGACGGTCTTCCGAGACAAAGAGCTGTTTAAAGAGCTGAACCAGGTTATAGGCAATACCGGTGATCAAGGCTCGTGCAGTGTTCCGTGCAAAAGTTGAG
>NZ_BAAFZI010000104.1:0-3376 GCF_045862175.1 Lacticaseibacillus salsurae
GAGTCATCTCCACTCAAGGTGTAGCAAGCTCAGGGTTGGCCAAATTGGCAGCGTCACTTAATCAGGTCGGATAGAACCTATCATTTGGAACTCAATTTACTGGAACCGAGAAAAACTTGACACATACTTAAAGGGGTCAGATTTGCGCAGCGAAATTCCACCTTGATATACTTAAATTGTAGAAGAAAAGTCAAAGACTTAAGGAGGACCTTGTGATGAAAAAACTGCATAAGTTATCCGTCGCCCTCGGTGCCATCGTAGGCGCGGCAGCACCACTAATGATGAGCGGAAGTTTGGTGAACGCAGCAGAAAAACTTACTGACAAGACACAAAATACAGTACAAGTTGTGGCAGATCCAGATACCGACGTCTTGCAAATTGTTGAGGTGCCAGATATGGACTTTGGCACCGTTTCTGCAACGGAAATCTATACGTCGCTTGACCAAGCATCGCAGACGACGACAGGAGATCTTCGTGTTAATGATGGCCGTATTGCAACTACTTCAGAAGGGTGGAAACTTCAAGGTAAACTAGGAAAGTTCATTAGTACCGAGAGTAATGAGTTGAGTGAAACCGAGTTGACTTTTACCGCTACACCTACTGGAAACAACTCTGAAGGCGGAATTAATTTCAACGGTACCCCGTTGATAACAGATGCTGAATCTGCTGTGACGTTGGTGACGCATGGTGAACGCGGGACCAAGAGTATCCTTGAAAGTGAAATCTCTGCAACTTTAAAGAACGATGGTAGTCCGGAAATTACGGTTGAGGACGCAGAAGTCTTCACCGCCGTACTTGACTGGAACTTGGCTTCCGGAGTCGCATTCCGCTCGCTCTGAGCATACCCACGAGGGGCGTAAACCTTACGCCTCTTTTTTTCACTAAGGGAGGTTTACCTATGAAGAAGCTAGTGATGATCATCGTTGCCATGGTCGGGATAATTTTCGGGAGCTCGAAGATCGTCCTAGCCGAAAATAATGGCTCTAAATTTAGTATCGAAAGTGCCACCAAGGACTCGCTGTCCAGTGGCTATATCCATTATCGAGTGGAAGCTGGCCAACAAAAAGATTTTCAGATCAGTGTGATCAATCTGGCCGATAACGACCAGAAGTTTCGCGTTGAAGTGGTCAACGCTGGGGTGACGTCAGATGCGTCGCTGTCGTATCGGCCTGATGTGCGGGTGGTCAATACTTTTCAGGCCAAGTTGCCTGATATGGTCACCCCGAAAAAACAAGTGATCACCGTGCCCGCCAAGAAAAGTCAGGTTTTAACGTTCCATGTGAAAGTTCCCAAGGCAGGCTTTTCCGGAGACGTTCTAGGCGGCATCTATGTTTATCGTGTTGACGACACCTCCAAGGAAAGCGAACAAAAAATGGGGGTGCGCAATGCCTTTTCGATGTCGTTGCCGGTGCATTTGGTCAGTGGGGATGAAACTAAGCTGACGCCAGTGTTGACGCAATCCAACTCCAAACTCAAAACTGCCTCCAAGGAAGCGACGGTACAAACTCGGCTTACCAACAAAACCGCGCGGGTCTTCGGTGGCGTGGCGATGACCACGACTGTTCACAATGAAGACGACAAGCAACTCGGCAAAATTGAGCTCAAAGACGGTAGCATGGCACCGGCTGGGTTGATGGAATACAGCGTTCCGTTGGAAGTTTCGTCTTTGTCACCAGGCGTGTACACCGTTAAAACCAAATTGACGTCTGGCAAGCGCACGTACAACTTGAAAGATACCTTCACCATCAAAAAAGCGGCTCTGGAAAAAGTGGCCAAAGACACTGATCTAACGGTTGTGGACAACACCATGTGGTACTGGATCGTGGGCATTTTGATCGCGTTGGTGGTTGCCTTAATTGTCATCTTGATCGTGATCAGCCGTCGCCGCCGTTCTGGAGGTGGGGCTGATGACGCGTAAAAAAGTGATCTTCATTGCGCTGTTGGTGAGCATTGGCTTATGGAGTTTAGGCTTGCGCCAATCCGCCACGGCGCAATATAGCGGCCAAAGTGAGATCAAAAGTAAGCAGGAGATAATCACACGTTAGTAACGCCAAAATCGGGCCAAGTCACATCGCTAAGATGTGTCTTGGCCCGATTTTCTGTTGTTAGTCCAGATTAATGTTCCATGGCAAGTACGGCGCCAAGGTTGTCTCGTTCAGTTCAAATTCCGGCAACTGCGGAAGCTTTTCGAATAAACACTTCAAATACTTGAACACGTCCAGCTGATTGGCTTTGGCGGTTTCGCACAAAGTCATCATGTTCGCATTGGCCTTTGCGCCATCAACGCTGGTACTGAATAAGTAGTTCTTACGTCCAATCACCAAGTCTTTGACACTACGTTCGGTCGCATTATTACTCAAGTCGACTTCACCGTAGTCCATAAGTCGATCAAGATAGGTCCGCTGATTTTGGGCATACTTCACCGCTCTTCCCAATGCGCCTTTTGGCAACGTAGTGAGGCCATCGATCCACGACCAGAATTTCTTCATGAGCGGGGCGATATTCTTTATTCGAAAAGTTTGGCGCTCTCTTGCTGGCGCATGCTGGACCTGGCGCTCCAATGTGAACATGGTATCGATCATCTTCAATGGCACCGAGTCTTTGATGCCGTTTTTCAAGTGCACAGCGGCTTCATAGAATTTGCGTCGAACATGCGCCATACACCCAGTGCGCGTGATGGCCTTGTCCAGCTTGTTATAGCCTGAATAACCATCACACTGGAGCACACCGGAGAAGCCGTTGTACAACTCTTGGGCAAAGGCCCCGGCGCGAGTGGCATCATACGCGTAATAAACGCCAGGCTCACTGGATGACTGCACCGAACGTATCACCCACATGTAGCCGTGCGATCGACCCGATTTACGAGGATCACGGATCGCCTTATATGGCGTTTCGTCACCTTGTAAAAACGGCTGCGCCACCAGATGTTCCCGAATTAGATCAACCACCGGCTGGACGACGACCGAAGCTTTGGTCATCCAATTAGCGTAAGTGGTTTCGGGAAGATCAACACCGGCTCGCTTAAATTCTTTGGCTTGTCGATAAAGTGGTAAGGACAACCCATACTTATTATATGCAATGGTGGCGACCATTGATGCGGAACCCAAACTGTGGGCAATCAAAGGACGCGGTGCGTGACCTTGGAAGAATTGAGTATGATCCGTTTGTTTGGCGCAGGTCGCACACTTTTTGACTTCCTCGTAGATCTGGTGTCGATAGATCACTTGCGGAATAATGACGACTTCTTCTCGAACAAAGCGTTTGCCCGCGACTTCAAGTGGATGTCCTTGGGGACATTGATCATCATCACATGGAATAAGCGTCTCAATGATTGGAAGAGACTTGCTCAGTGTTTGTTTACGTGTGGCTTTGCTTT
>NZ_BAAFZI010000105.1:0-3359 GCF_045862175.1 Lacticaseibacillus salsurae
CCTCGTTTATCTTTTGGTTTGGTCGCTTAAAGCATAACACTGGAGGGAGTAGGTGTTTTTGTGTTATCTAAAAAGGCCTAAAACTTCCAGCGTTGAAGTACTCTTCAACACCAAAAATTTTAGACCCAAAAAAATAAACGCAAGCTGCGGCTTGGGTTTATTTTTTTTGCTCACCGGTTTAAATCGCCTACTACCGGACGATTTTTGTCGGTAATACCGTTTTATCCAAAATGTTCAACTTGGCATCCAAGGTGTAAACGATCGGTTGCGCATTGGCCACTTCAACTTGATCGATCCCCGCATCGGAAATGTTTTCCAAATACTTGATCAACGCCCGCAGTGTCGAGCCATGGGCGACCACTAATTGATTTTCGCCTGCCATCAAGCGTGGCGCCAACTCAGCGGTCCAATAAGGCACTAAGCGCACCACTGCATCGGCTAAGCTTTCGCCACGCGGCACAATGCTTTTGGGATAAGCATGATAGCGCCTTGAGCGACTGGGGTGCACCAACAATGGTGGTCGCCCGTCGAAACTGCGCCGCCATACTGCCACTTGCTTCTCGCCAAACAACTTGCGCGTCCGATCCTTGTTGATCCCGCGCAACGCCCCATAATGACGCTCATTCAAACGCCAAGACTTGGTGATCGGCAACCAGTTGGCATCCAGTTCATCTTGCACCAAATAAGCGGTCTTGATCGCCCGTTGCAACAAACTGGTGTGCACATGATCCACTAAGATCCCGGTTTCAGCCAACGCTTGTCCTGCCGCTTGGGCTTGTTGCACGCCAAAGTCAGTCAGCGGCACATCTGACCAACCGGTATAGGTATTTGAGAAATTCGCCGCACTTTGCCCATGCCGCAATAATATCAGTTTGACCATATCTTCCTCCCAATCTCAATAATTGTACCATTTTTCAGTAAAATGAAAAAACGTCTGGAAAATGAGATTATTATTAGATATACTATGTGTAATTTCATTTTAGTCGACGCGTCATAGTCACGCGTTTACGAAAGGAGGACGACATATGCGAATTCACGTTCCAGGTGTGATCACATCCCGCTCACCACTCGGGCAAAACCTTGCCACTGCCATCACTGCAGGTTTGAATATTGATGTTGAAGAAGAATCATTAGATTGGCAAGTTGATCATGCGGAGGCGAAGTTGGCCCATGATCAAAGTAACATGATCGTCTCTGTTGCTGACAGCGTCGCGCCAGGCTTGTTGCCGCATCGTTTAGTGTTGACCACTGACTTACCAGTTGGCGCAGGATTAGGCGGCTCCAACGCTGCGACTTTAGCGGGGATCATGTTGGCCGATCAACTGGCAAACTTGCATCTCAGCGAAGCGCAGATCATTCAAACCGCGTTAGGCTATGAGCCATACCCAGCAGGATTGCAAGCGGCCTTGCACGGTGGCATGCAAACTTATGATCCCCGTACTGAGCGTCTCGAGCGTCAGACAGTTGAGCCTTTGCAATGGGTGATCTATTTACCGGATCATTTCAGCGAAGCCAGCGTCCCGAGCCATTATCTCGGCCAAAATATCAACCCGGCTGATTATGCGCGCTTTACCAAAGCTTTGGCCAAAGCGGACGACAATTATTTACGCAGTCATTTGCCCTTGGAGCCTTTGCAAACACAAGTGACCCCAGAATATTTTCCGCAAGCTGAAATGGTCAACCGCGCCGTGATGCAATGCGGCGGCTACGGTTGCTTTGTGGCTGGCAACGGTCCAGCTTTGGTATGTCTGGCACCTGTCAAGGCGATTCGCTTTGTCGACTTGTTGCATCGCAGTTTAACTGCTGGTCAATTGTTAGTCACAGACATCGATGCCACTGGCACCACGATCAACTAATGCACAAGTTATCCCCTACCGCGATGAACAAGGTAAGGGATTTTTTTGTATTCAGGATAGTTATGCACAAATTTCTCCAAGTTTAGCCGTCTGGACACAACTTTTCGCCCACCGTATGCTAGAAAGGACGTGATTTTTACAACTTATAGGGGGATTCATGCACAAGCAGTTCGTCATTTGGGGATACGGTTTGTTCATCAGCGCGCTGATTGGGTGTGGCTTAGGTGGGTTTTATTTGCTGCAAGGCCAATTGATCGCGATCGTCGGCATCGGACATGTGGTGCGCCCGGTGTTTAACGCGGTTTGGTTGATCGGCGTGGGCGCCTTGATTTTTTGGATCCAGCGCCGCTTTGGCCAACTACCCAAGCCATTAGGGCAGATTCGCGCTGATCTGGCCGCCACTGGCAGTAGTGATTACCGCTACTTACCTTTACAGTTCGTATTGCCAGCGTTGATCTTAACATCTGGCACCAGCCTAGGCCCAGAAGCGACGTTGGTGTCCACGACTTGTTTAGGTGGGATCTGGTTATTGGACAAGTTGCGCGATTTAAATGCGCATTGGGACGACTTATCCACAAGTGCCCGCTGGCGTTTGCTCTGGCAGCCACACCGCGGGTTAATGCCACGTTCAGCGGCCAAAGTCCAAGCCAGCTTGTGGACTGGCCAAACCATTTGTTTCTTGGCAGCTGGCATCATCGCCTTTTATCTCACGTGCAAGTTTGGCGGCGAGCCGTCGGTGATTGTTTATCTCGGGCATAGCGCTTGGCAATGGCGCGAGTTGCTTTGGCTGGTGCCGATATTTGCTGGCGGGCGTCTTGTCGGCCGCTTAGAATTAACGGCGATGATCACCTTGCGTAAAAGTTTGTTAGGCCGCGTTCATCGCGATTGGGCCTTGCTGATCGTCGGTGGGATTGCCATTTATGCGGCCAGCATTTGGCTGCCGGCGATCAACAATTCGGGGATGGCGAATTTTCACTTGCTAGCTGGGGCTTGGCAACACCACACCACTGGCGCATTGTTGCTAGCAGCAGGATTGAAGTTGGCGTTGCTGACGATTTGTTTGAACACCGGCTGGATCGGTGGGGACATTTTTCCGGTATTGTTTTGTGCCACTGCCCAAGGCATCGCGCTGAGTCAGTGGTTGCCACTGGATGCCACGTTTGTGATCGCGGTGTTTGCGATTGCTTGTGGCGGCACGATTTTA
Organism: Lacticaseibacillus salsurae; assembly: GCF_045862175.1. Lineage (NCBI taxonomy): Bacteria > Bacillati > Bacillota > Bacilli > Lactobacillales > Lactobacillaceae > Lacticaseibacillus > Lacticaseibacillus salsurae. The sequence goes on from NZ_BAAFZI010000105.1 coordinate 3,061, forward strand.
GAATCGCCATTGGTGGCAGGCGGCGTGATGGCGATCATGTTTTTGCCGCCGAACTTACTGCCGATTTGTGCCTTGGTCATTGTGTTGTTGATAATATGTGATCACATTACCTATCCACATTGGGCGAAATTTAGCGATGCGCTGCGCACCAGCTTATCGTCCAAATAAAAAAATCCCCGCGTTTTACAATCAAGTTAGCCACTATCGTTAGCACTCAGACAAAATAAAAAACACCAAGTCGATACGACCTGTTATCATTAAAGTTCCTACACAATTAATGAAAGAGGTATCGTCTTGAT
>NZ_BAAFZI010000106.1:0-3306 GCF_045862175.1 Lacticaseibacillus salsurae
CTCAACTTTTGCACGGAACACTGCACGAGCCTTGATCACCGGTATTGCCTATAACCTGGTTCAGCTCTTTAAACAGCTCTTTGTCTCGGAAGACCGTCGTTCAACCATCTCCTCGCTACGGTTCAGTCTCTTTCACATCGCCGGTAGGATTACTTGGCACGCCCGTCGTGTGGTGATTCATCTTGCTTCTAACTATGTTTACAAGAACTGGTTTAGTCGGCTCATGGACGAAGTCCATCAGTTGGCGACCTGAACTGAATAACTGAATAGGTCGTGCGTCGAGCCGAAAACTGGGTCGGTCTGTTCGTGGTGCATCGATCACCAACTTCTCTGCTCAGTCAGTATTCGCAACGCTCCAAACGTTGCTTTCAGACCGGCCAGATGCGATTTCATGTCCCAAATACCGAGGTGAATAATCCAGGTTGAAGTATTTGTTGCCAGGTGAACTACATCCTGTTGATTCAACCTTAGATCTGACTTCGTTGCATATCTTGGATAATGCAATGGGTTCCGGTCATATCTTGGTGTACGCTTTTGACGTGTTGATGAAAATCTATGAAGAACAAGGTTACTCCCAACGCGAGGCTGCGCAACAGATTGCAACATCAAATCTCTTCGGATTGGAAATCGACAAACGCGCCTATCAATTAGCGTACTTTGCCATCATGATGAAGGTGCGCCAATATGATCGTCGAGCACTTCGTCGCGAGCTGAAGTTAAATCTTTACGTATTCGAAGATTCCAAGAATCTGAATGATGAGTTTTTGGCTCATTTAGCGGTTTCTGACACCGATCGTGCCGATATGGCAACACTTCGGGATCTCTTCTTAAACGCAAAAACTCTTGGTTCCATCATGCACTTTGAGCATCCCTACGACATTCAAGGTCTGTTGAAACGCCTGGAGCAAGCAACTATGGATAGCTCAGATAATCTGTTTGTGGACGAATCCAATTTGGCACAGTTGCGTCGCATGTTGAATATTGTTGGGATTATGCAGGCACACTATGAAGTCGTCGTAACAAACCCACCATACCTCAACAAAATGAACAAGGTGCTGAAAGACTATGTGAAGAAATACTACAAGTCATACTCTGGCGACTTGTTTTCGGTGTTTATTTGGCTGAATATCAATATGACCGTGAAGAATGGCTATGCCGCGTATATGACACCCTTTGTCTGGATGTTTATCAAGACATACGAAGCCCTGCGTATCAATATCTTAAACACAAAATCTATCTCAAGTCTTATTCAGATGGAATACTCTGCTTTTGAAGAAGCAACCGTACCAATTAATAGTTTTGTACTTAAAAACTCTCGTGAAATCATGGGTAGTTATATCAAGCTTTCAGACTTCAAAGGCGGAATGAATGTTCAACGAGATAAGGTTTTGGAGGCTTTGAGCGAATCGAAATGTAAATATCTTTATCGAGCTAATCAAGCGAACTTTGAGAAGATTCCAGGGAGTCCGATTGCATATTGGGCAAGCCAAAATCTAATACGTGATTTTGAAGTTGGAATGCCAATGTTCGAAATTGCGTCACCAAGAGTTGGATTACAAACAGGTGATAATAGTAAATTCTTGCGCCTATGGTTTGAAGTGGCTTGGAATACAATAACTCTTCATGCTCATTCAATTCCCGAGTCTGTAGCGTCTGGCCGAAAATGGTTTCCATATAATAAAGGTGGAGCATATCGGAAATGGTATGGGAACTATGACTATGTGGTTAATTGGGAAAAAGACGGCAAAGAGATTCGCAATTTTGCGGACAACCAGGGCAAGATTCGATCTCGCCCGCAAAACACCGGTTTTTACTTCCGTGAAGCGATTACGTGGTCACTTATCACAAGCGGTGGATTTAGTATACGTTACCGTGAACCAGGTAGTATTCACGACGTATCAGGTATGTCTGCTTATTGTGAAAATCATGAGACGTTGTTGCGTATACTTGGACTTATGTCTACGCCAATTGCAGATAAAATATTTAAGATATTAAATCCGACGATAAATCTCCAAGTAGGCGACTTTACAAATTTCCCCGTACTAAGTGAAGTGATTGCAAAGCCTGATTCTGATTCATTGATCAGTGAAAACATACGTATGTCAAAAGCGGACTGGAATAATTCAGAAACATCCTGGAATTATCAGGCCTTCATTCTCTGTACCCATATCGATGAGCATAATCGAAACTGGACCGTCGAAGCAGCCTTTAATCAATGGTCAAAAGAGGCCGAAGATCGGTTCAACCAGCTCAAGTCCAACGAAGAAGAACTCAATCGCATCTTCATTGATTTGTATGGGCTTCAAGATGAACTTACGCCTGAGGTTGCTGATAAGGATGTTTCAGTACGGAAGGCCGATCGTCCGCGTGATATCAAAGCATTCTTATCGTACTTTGTTGGTGTTGTGTTTGGTCGATACTCTTTGGATGTTCCAGGGTTGGCTTTTGCAGGCGGGGAATGGAATGCTTCAAAGTACAAGACGTTTCTGCCAAACAAGGATGATATCATTCTGCTAACGGATGAAGATTACTTTGATGATGATCGGGACATCATCCACCGACTGAAAGAATTCTTGACTGTAACCTTTGGGGCGGAACATTTGGATGAGAATCTGGCATATGTTGCGGATTCATTAGACAAGAAAGGAGATACTCCTGAAGCTCAAATTCGCAAATACTTCATGGATGACTTCTACAAGAAGGATCACCTCTCTACTTATCAGAAGCGGCCAATTTATTGGCAATTGACTTCTGGTAAGAATAACGGTTTCAAAGCGTTAATGTACTTGCATCGCTATGATGAGAATACTTTGGCGATGATTCGTACAACATACCTGCATCCGTTACAAGAAGCGTATGTGAATCGGCGAACCCAATTAGCAAAAATGATCGAGGTTGAATCAAACACACGGCAACGCAATCAAATGACAAAATCCGTGACTAGATTGGACAAACAGATTGATGAAATTGCTAAGTATGATACCAGCTTGCAACACGTTGCGAATATGCACATTGTATTAGACTTAGACGATGGTGTATTGGTCAATCATGAGAAGGCTCAAGGTGGACAGAAATTGTTGAGTCCCTTGAAGTAGCGCTGAGTCTTCAAATCCGAGCAAAGAAGCTCTCTGCACACATGCAGAGGGCTTCTTTGAATACGCCATGAACAACGAGTGATCGTAAGCACCTAATAACAGACCGCCTATCCCTCTCAATTGCCAAGCGGTATCATGACCTCATCATAAGAATGGTGAGGTATTTATATGGACGAAGATCAACCCGAGATTGTTCGTATCAAGTTGGACG
>NZ_BAAFZI010000107.1:0-3186 GCF_045862175.1 Lacticaseibacillus salsurae
CTCTTTCATGGTTAGGACAACCTCTTTCATGTGAATCCCTCCTAAAGCATTAATAATGCCACAGAGGGTGTGGGTTGGACAAAGTCGGTTACTTCTTACTTAAGACTTTATCGCTGGCGAACGACACTACATTGAGTTGAACGCCGATAAAACTTGACAAGTCCGCAGAATTCCGGCAGAATATTAAACTGTTTGTGTTTTGATTTTTATGATTATTAACGAACGTTCGGATGAAATTTGCTAAAAGTTCTAGGAATTTCACGGATATTCGCCTATAATTAAGCAGATCGAATCGACATATATCGTGATAATCCAAATATTCGGAGTTAGTCCAAGCAACACCAGCAAATGATGCTGCTCAATCAATTAAGGAGATATACTTATGAAAGTTCGCCGCAGTGATCGGCTGATCGACATGACGCGCTATTTATTAGAACGGCCACACACCTTGGTACCGCTGACCTTCTTTTCCAAACGGTACGAATCCGCTAAATCCTCGATTTCAGAAGATCTGGCGATCGTTCGCCGCACCTTTGCCCAACGCCAAACTGGCATTTTGGAAACTGTTCCAGGCGCCGCTGGTGGGGTGCGCTACATTCCGATCATGGGCAAAGCCGAAGCGACTGAATTTATCGGCGCCATGGCCAAGCGCTTAAGTGAAACTGATCGCTTGTTGCCAGGTGGCTATGTTTATTTATCTGATCTGCTTGGCACACCAGACGTGTTGCGCCAGATCGGCCGCTTGATCGCCACCCAATATCTCGATCAAAAAGTTGATGCTGTGATGACGGTTGCCACTAAAGGCATTCCGATCGCCCAATCAGTCAGTCAATTCTTGAACGTGCCGTTTGTGATCGTGCGCCGCGATTCTAAGATCACTGAAGGCTCCACGGTTTCGGTCAACTATGTTTCTGCAAGCTCGGCTCGCATCGAAAAAATGGAATTGTCCAAGCGCTCATTGGCCGCCGGTTCTGGCGTGCTGATCGTGGATGACTTCATGAAAGGCGGCGGCACTGTTAACGGGATGCGTTCTTTGATCGCAGAATTTGACGCCAAGTTAGTCGGTATTTCTGTTTTTGCAGAAGGCAACTTCTCAGGCGATCGGATGGTATCGGATTACACCAGCTTGATCCGCGTGGATGAAGTCGACACCAAAGCCAACACCTTACATGCAGTGGCTGGCAATTATATGGATAAGAATGCGGCCAAGCTGGAGGAACTTTCCAAGTGAGTGCCTACCTTTATCCGGTGAAAATGGCAGTGTTGACCTTCCCGATTTTGGCGTTGGTGTTGGCACTGCCTTTTTTGATCGGCCAATATCGCAAATACGGTAGTTTTTTAAAATGGCGCGCGGTGGTGATCTACAGCTTCGTGTTTTACTTGTTGGCTGCTTATTTCTTGATCATTTTGCCGCTGCCTAGTCGCCAAAGTGTGGCGCAACTGACCACAGCGAAATACAACTTGATCCCACTGACGGCTTTGCGCGAATTTATCCACACGACTGTTTTTTCGCCGCTACACCCGCGCACGTGGCTGGCGGCAATGAAGCAACCTGGCTTTATTCAACCGGTATTCAACATCGTATTGACCATCCCATTTGGCGTGTACTTGCGCTATTACTTCAAACGCCCGTGGTGGCAGGCTTGGTTGATGAGTTTAGGCTTGTCGCTGTTTTTTGAACTCACGCAACTGTCTGGATTATATGGCTATTATCCGCGACCATACCGCTTGTTTGATGTGGATGATCTGATCTGTAACTCTACTGGCGGGTTGATCGGCGCTTTACTGGCGCCGGCGTTGATGCATGCTTTTCCCACGCGAGAGGCGATGGATCAACAAAGCCGCCAAGCCGGCCTGCGCGTTAGCTTTACGCGGCGTTTGGTCGCGTTTATTTTGGACAATATGGTCGTCGTCGGCATCGCCGCTGGGGTGTTGAGCCTATTGGCGCGGTTATTAGGGGTTGAAAAGCTGTTGCCTGGCGTATTGATGACATGGGTATTGCCAGTATTTTTTGCCCATGTGTTGGTGCCTTGGGTCGATCACGGCGCCACTTGGGGCAAGCGCTTGGTCCGCATTCAAGTGGTGGATGCAAACGAACACCCTGCTGGATTTTGGGCCTTGTGCGTGCGCGCATTCTTGTTGTACGGCGTGGCGTTACAAAGCTTGCGGGGATTTTTCTTGATGTTTGAAGAGATCTTCTCCAAGTTCCATCAAAGCGACTTGAACGTGGCGCTGTTGAGCTTGTTTGGCGTGGTGTTAATGTTTATTAGCGTCAACTTCATTTGGGCCTTGTTTCACAAACCCACCCGTTTCTTCTATGAAGTTTGGAGCAAGACGCATCAGATCAGTACCATAAAAACTGAATCAAAATAATGGCAAGCTTGGCCGCTGTGGCCAAGCTTTTTCTTACCATTGGAACACGAAAATCTGGCGGCTACGGCAAAAAGCGCTCCGGCGGGCTGGTCATGGAACGCTATGGCACTCATCGGAGCTAACTTTGCATTCGCTACGCTCATAAACGCAAAGTGGATCTCCTTCTCGCTGGGAACTAAGCGGTAAACCGCTAAGTGCCCCCACGGCTGATGACCAGCCCGCCTACGCGTTTTTTGCCTCCCCCACCAGATTTTCTTCGTGAGAATCGCTAACATACAGTGCGATACGCATTTCGAGGTTAGAAAGAAAAGTGGTGTGGCTACGGAAAACTGTCCAATTCATCGCCACCATCAGATTTTCCCGAACAGATAAGCTGACTGAATAGCCCAGTTGCCGCTAGTAGGTATAACATACTAGTGCCTAACTCATATCAAAGTATGACCAGTTGTCTAGTGTTAGCGATAGCGGAAGTTGTTTGAATTTGGAACGGAGGCTGATCGTTACTGCATCGTGAGATTTCCGTTAGCGATTTATCGCTTACGGAAAGCCGCAAGGAAAGATCCGGCGGGTGGGGAGCGTAGCGAGACATCCCGGCTAGCTTTCCTGAGGACCCTCTCGATGCAGTAACGGTCAGCCGGAGTTCCAAATTCAAACAACCGGCCCCACAGAGATTGGTATACCCCAATGCTTAGTGTAAAGTATTCCTCGGGAGGGAAAAGTAAGTAATAGGATAACCCCGAAAAACGGTTTGACAAAAGAAGACCGCTTGTCCTCTAATTGAGTTACCACACAACAAGTAGAGAGAAGCGATCT
>NZ_BAAFZI010000108.1:0-3002 GCF_045862175.1 Lacticaseibacillus salsurae
TGCATCAAGACGATACCTCTTTCATTAATTGTGTAGGAACTTTAATGATAACAGGTCGTATCGACTTGGTGTTTTTTATTTTGTCTGAGTGCTAACGATAGTGGCTAACTTGATTGTAAAACGCGGGATCGGTTTTTAGATGCAACTAAGAGCAATTTGTTCTTTGCCAAAGGATTAATCCTAGTGGAAGGTTATGCTGAAAATATTTTGATCCCTGCATTGGCAGAGTTGATTGGTATGCCACTTCATCGTGATGGCGTCTCGATTGTGAATGTTGAGGGGACTAGTTTCAAACAGTACGTTAAATTGTTTTCTCAAAAAGATGGTAATGAAAAGATTCAGACTCCAATTTCTGTAGTTACTGATTCAGACATCAAACCAAAAGTATTCAGTATTACCCGCGAAAATTCTGCAGAGGTCTTGAAACTAGTTGATAAGCCAGAGTCACTGGATGATCAACTTATGGGTAGCACATATGCTACCTTCTCCGCGTTGGTAAAGGCTTTCGGACTGGAATATACCAACACTAATGCAAACGCTTTGAGACAACAAGTCACGACGCCCCTGACGGATGCGCAATGGGGGGAGCAATTGGCTGAGAAGCAGAATAAACTTACTGATATGTACGGGAAACTTACTGCCACGAGCAAAGTGTTGCTTTCACCTTTGTGGACTCTGGAATACACACTCTTGCATAGCTCCCTGCGACGCTTGATGATACAGGCAATTGCCGAGACACAATACAATCCCCAAAAAAGCGGAGATTTGATTAAGACTTTTGAAGCAACGTATGAATCTAATTTTCAGTCTGCCCCACATCAGGCTGCATATAATGCCTATGTAGCGTTGGATAAGGGATCTGTATCGAAAACACAGGTGAGCGAACGGTTAGTTGAACTGATTAATGAACTTGATCCTAGTACAAGAGAAACCTTGAAATCTAAAATTTTGGGTGATGATTCTGAGGCTGAAGATCAATACTGTAAGTATTTGGTTGATGCAATTAAGTTTGCTAGTGGTCGGGGGGCAAATTAACAATGGACCTGGAGCAAATAGAAAAGCTGCTGTTGCATGGAGCGCATTTCACCACGGAACAAAAACAAGTAATTCAAGCACCGGGTCGCATCAACGTTGTTGCCGGACCAGGATCAGGTAAAACAACTGTGTTGGCTGCAAAAGTTCTCTTACTATTAACCAACCCACAGATAGACGGTAAGGGCATTTGTTGTATTACACATACGAATGTTGCTGTGAATGAAATTCTAGAACGTCTTAAAATTGGTGGAATTGATGAGGTCGAGTATCCTAATTTTGTTGGGACTATTCAAAGCTTTATGGATACGTTCCTTGGAAGGACCGCTTTTGCTAAGATTCTACCTGGAGTTACTATGAAACTATTGGAAGAGGAAAAATACAAGGAAAGGTACACGCAGAATTTCAAGAGAATCGTAACGACCTACACCTATCCGAAAGTTCCAAATCCTGATAAATGGCAAACTAAATTAGTAATTTCAGATAGTGGGTTATATCATTATGAAAATGTTAGTCAGAATTTCCAATATGGGATTAATCATGCACTTAAATGGTTATTTAATGATGGCATTGTATCATATAATGATTTAAAATCTCTGTCAAATTGGTATTTAAACCAACATAAGGCCGAGTTGTGTGCGGCTCTTGGTGAACGCTTTTCGTATCTAATGCTGGATGAGGCACAGGATACCGATATGATGCAATTTAATATCATTAACAATCTTGCCTCAGCTAGTTCTCTCAATGTACAAAGATTCGGTGATCCCTATCAGTCTTTGTACACAATCTATGGCAGTGAGGTTGAGGATTCCTGGAAACCTAAGAATGATGAAGGAGTGTATGCTACGAAGGAAATCTCGGAAACGACCAGATTCGGTAGTGTGATTGCTGGGGTCGTCAAGAATGTTTGCATCGAGGAGTATAGCCATTTCCATTCTAATCAACAGTTTCACTCGTTTCCAAAATATTTCTTAACTTATGCTACGGGCGACGAGCTAAGAAAGAAACATGACAGATTAATTGAGTCAGCAGCGAATTCGGATACGAATTTTCGTGATTCTGATAGAGTGGATGCAATCGTTGGCGTAATGCACGACGATGTGTACAGAGTTGAGTCAGAATACGTTAGAGAATCTACTAAGCAACGAGGACACAGAAGAGCCGTCAAGGAAATTTATGATTTACTTGTCACATTATTAGCTAACACCATGAATCATTCCGTTGTGGAAGAACAACAGATTGTGCGAAGTGATGGAAACCTTAATCAAGGGTTGGCTGACATAATTCAACGACTAGCAGACAAGCAACTGACTTGCGAGGAGTTGTACGATTCTTTGAACAAATTTATTGCGATTGACTCGTCAATTGTAGATAGCTTTAAAAGTGATTGTGAGCACCTGATTAGATCTGTAAATTCTTTATCAAACCAACCGGAGATTACAGAAAAAACACCCTCGATTGTTCATCGTGAGTTCTCTACAATTCACGGAGTAAAGGGCGAAACTCATCGTTCAACTGTCCTTCTCTTGGACTCATGTGTGCATCCGAAATATGGTCTTGATGAGCACGAAAATGAATTTAATAAATTCTTCGAGGTTATTTTCCCATACTTATTAGGCCATCGAACAAAGTTTTCGGAAAATGCAGAAGTCAGAAAGTTGCAACGTGATTCCCTGAAGTTAGCATACGTTGCGTTAAGTCGGCCCAAATATTTGGTGGCAGTCGCAATACCTATCAAGGACCTTGGTGATAAGAAACGAGAAGAATTGCTCTCGCATGGATGGGTGGAAGCAAAATAGCGGATTTAATTTGTATCGTGAATATTCAGAAGCAAAGGGGCAGACTGGAATTAAGTCAAGTTTTGAGACAGTGAATCTATTTGATTGTTGCGCTGTGATTTCATGGTAATGCGCTCCAAGCCATCATCTGGCCACTCAAATGAGTAAGTTCATATTGCACTGGACTCATCA
>NZ_BAAFZI010000109.1:0-2969 GCF_045862175.1 Lacticaseibacillus salsurae
CAAATGCGTCTACCACGAATTCAAGTATCAGGCCGCGTCATGGGGTAAAGCTCGCCGTGTTATCGTATGTTCTACTCATACGGCAGATGAGCTAGTTCCCTGGAACCACGCATTCGTAGTGACCAGCCTGGCCTCCGAGGCTCCAGAGACTTTGTTCAAGACCTATAGACAGCGGGGCAATGCTGAGAACCGAATTAAGGAGCTGAAATGCGGGTTTGGCTTTGACAAAACAGACAGCTCAACTTTTGCACGGAACACTGCACGAGCCTTGATCACCGGTATTGCCTATAACCTGGTTCAGCTCTTTAAACAGCTCTTTGTCTCGGAAGACCGTCGTTCAACCATCTCCTCGCTACGGTTCAGCCTCTTTCACATCGCCGGTAGGATTACTTGGCACGCCCGTCGTGTGGTGATTCATCTTGCTTCTAACTATGTTTACAAGAACTGGTTTAGTCGGCTCATGGACGAAGTCCATCAGTTGGCGACCTGAACTGAATAACTGAATAGGTCGTGCGTCGAGCCGAAAACTGGGTCGGTCTGTTCGTGGTGCATCGATCACCAACTTCTCCGCTCAGTCAGTATTCGCAACGATCCAAACGTTGCTTTCAGACCGGCCAGATGCGATTTCATGTCCCCAATACCGAGGTGAATAATCCAGGATTATCTTGCTATCAAATTCAGATACCTTGAAATTCCCACCGTGATTCTCGCTTATCGTCTCCATAGCTTCTTAAGCAATGATCAAGAATTCAATATGATCGAAAATTACCGTTCTATTGCCGACATCGCACTACCGGAACTGCAATCACTCATCATGTCTCTTAAGCCAGCGCAAATCCTTGCCGCGGGTGATAATAACCACGGCGCAATTAGAACAAACTACGACGGAGGATACTCGCAGAAGCCCGCCAGCAAGCAGCACCAGGCTGAAGTTCTGAAGCCACTTGGCATCAACTACCTTACTCCCAAAACTGGATTCTCCTATCTTCCTGCGCATACGTCGATTGACCACATACTGACAACTGAGTCTGTGACAGTCGAGAATTTGCATTATGAAGTACTTCCATCACAGAATCTTGATCACGCCGCTCTTACAGCTGACATTCATTTTGAACTCTAGCCTAAGAAGACAGTGTTTTCTATAAGGACGTGTTATACGTGTTTACTAGATTCAAGAGGCTTGATCTACATTTCACAACGTTGTCGCTGATACTGGGTACGGAAGTGAGGCAAATTATGATTACATCGTCAATGAGTATCACGCTACTCCTTTAATCCCGTTCACAATGTATCTCACAGAACAGTCTCGCCGCTACCGGACAGATTCTTCAAAAAGCCAAAATTGGCGATACGAAGGGGGCTTGGACCAATGCATCGACGAACACGGGGTTAGATTTCGGCGTTATGCTGAATACGATTGCACCGACAAGGCCACTGATATGACCCGTCACTTTATCGGCTATGAGGCCATTCCTGTTACGGATGAAGATCAGAATCAACGGTGCCTCACAACTGGTAGAAAACTGTGCTGCATCAGCATTAATCCGCATTGGGAAGCACAAAAGACCGCGATTCGAAAGCATCTTAGTGATGAGGACTTGGCGCTGTCTATGCCACACGGAATATCGAAGTCAAACCGGTCTTTGGCAACCTCAAGCGAAACTTGAACTTTATGCGTGCCTCTGTCCACGGTCTGCAGCCGGTTACCAATGGACTTGGAATTGCATTGACGGCGGACAATTTAACCAAGTTATCAATCCTAATTGAACAATACCCAGAACTTCTCAAGAGCTTGATTGCTTGGAGGTCTATTTGTTGTCCGCACAACAGCGAAATTTGGTCAAGTTATCGAAAAATCCTAAAAATAAGGAAAAATCCAATCAAACTTTCAGAAGAAATATGAAAGTTTGATCGGATTATTTTGTTGAGACCGAATTATGTCTCGGTCACTTTGTGTAGAATACAAAACTGCTAAAAACATGTAAAAGCATACAAACAATTCGTAAGCTATATACCCCGTCTGAATCCATTGTACATAAGAAGCACCCACAATGTGGATGCTACTTGTTGGTATCTGATTTTGCGGAAGCTTGTGCATCGAATTTAGCTTGTTCAGCTTCAAGAAATTGGCTCCATTCTCGATTATCCTCGTGAACTCTAAGAGTTTTTTGCGGGATCCATGAAATACCACCTAGCTTGTCATTTTGACTCACTACCTGCATTGTATCACCATAACCCTCAGATGCTTCAGAAACGGGTGCATCTTATTTATACACAATCGGATATGCAAAACGTTTGTACCCGCTTGTATGAAGCAATTCTTAACATTGAAACGCAACCTTAGCGCCAGAGATTACACCTTTTCACATCCTAACTTATTATCGGAGCACCGCAATAGGATCCTTACGAAACAAGCGCAAAAAAACACAGACGAATACCAATAATACCGCTGTTACGCCGTTTTCAATAATAACACCCATAAGAACGTTACCCTTGGAGAAAAGGAGCGTTGATATTCTAAATTGCAAAACAACACGCACCCAATCGGAGCACTGACAACCTTATGGCATTAGTATTGTCTTACATTTAGCACGCAGTATCACGATCAAAAAGAAGCTAACGCATGCCATGAAAAAAGCCACTCAATTGAGCAGAGCGTCTCCGCTTCAGTGCTGGCATTTTGAGTTGTGCATGATTATCTTGTAACGTCTGGTAATGTTTTTGGTAATATCTATATGACCAACTATGAACCCCAGTGACTTTCATGGGGTATAAAAAAAGGGGTCTAAAATTTTTGGTGTTGGAAGATAATCCTTCGCCAGGAGTTTTAGGCCCTTTTATATACTTGAATTTACAATTGAAGTGGAACATTAAGAAATAAGACTGACCCACTAGGAGACAGCGTAGAATGTTGTTTGTTGAGAACACCATTATACGGAGGTTTCCTAATGAGCCATTACAATCAGCTT
>NZ_BAAFZI010000110.1:0-2950 GCF_045862175.1 Lacticaseibacillus salsurae
TGTCGCGCGGCACGCTATTCCGGCGGCCAATATTCAAAATAATCCGGCGGAATTTGCCTCTTTTCCGCCGATTTTTTTTGCGCTTTGACGATTTCTCAATTCCAATCCTGCATTATATTCCGGCCACTGTTTCTTCCCACAGAAATAGGCCGGCAGATGCCGACCTTCTCACTGTTTTATCCTAGTGCAACCTCTGCGCTAGCTTTGTGAACGACTTCGTTTCCGATTTGTTGGGTTTCTTCTTGAGCCCCGATAATCAAACACTTTGTGATCATTTGATCCAATCGTCGGATACTTCCACCGGTTGCTGAATAAATCGTCTTCAGTGCGTCCTCATTGATCACCTCATCTAAGATCCCGGCGGTTTTTAGCTTCTCACGGACATAGTCGTGGACTTCGACGTACTCAAGCCCCATGACCTGATACTTCACAGTGATTCGTTGACGAAATGCCTCAAATTGTGGTCGTTGAAGCATTTGAGTCAGCTGCGGCAATCCAGCTAGGATTACGATACACTTATTTTCAGCGTCCATGCCAAAATTCGTAAGCAGTACAAGCTCATTGTAAATCAAGCCACTCAGGTACTGTGCCTCATCCAAGATAAATACCGGTGTGACATGTTCGACATCATGCAATTCAAGAATCCGTTCCTGAATTTGGCGAAACTTTGCTGATTTTCGAAAGGCTGGTTCAATGCCGATCGAAACGGCAAGTTGATTGTAGAAATCACTGACACTGACAGTGCTCAGTGGCAGGTAAACGACCCGATATTGATTCGTATTCAAGCGGCGCGCATACTCTCGCAAAATCACCGTCTTGCCAGCGCCTGGTCGTCCAGTAACTAAGCCAATGCCTAGCACATCCGTCAAATACTTTAATCGAACATTCAATTCCTTGTAGTCGACTGTTTCGATCACCTTCGGTGCGGTCTTATCAAACGGATTATGCGTCATGCCATAGTAAACCAAATAGTCCATCCGCTAATCCTCCGCCATTCGTACTTGCTCACGTTTTATGTGCGCATTGTCCACTTTGTTAACGGGATGGATCTCGCTGAGAGTTTCTTCCCATTCAAGGTAAACCTTGGACAAATCCGGTTGGTAACGTACTGTTACCGACGCACCAATTGTTGCACGCCCAGTTTCATATTGCTTCCCAGCTAATTTGATAGTGCCATCATTAGCGACCTTGCGGACGTCTCGATGTAAAAATGCAGTATCCAATACTGTTGTCGGCACTTTATGAATTGCGTCTGGTTCTTCACAGAAGCGATCCATTGGCGTCACGCGCTCACCAAGGCTGCGATTGATCTGATTATTACGATCACGGACATACTTGGCAAACTCAGCCCGAAGGGCATCCAAGGACTGATACTCATCGTAGTTGATATCGGCCATCCATTGCTGCTTCATCACTCCAAACCATCGCTCAATCTTGCCTTTTTGATTGCCATGATAGACCGCCGCATGGCGCATACCAATTCCAAGTTCTGCACAGATCAAAGCTAATTGCTTGTTCACATAGGGTTTGCCATTATCTGCGTACAGTTGCCGTGGCTTCCCGTATGTCGCGATTGCTTGCTTGAGCGTTAGCTGCACATTCACGGCGTTGTCTTCAAAGTACATGCCCCAGCCAACCAAGTACCGTGAGGCATCATCAATGATCCCCACAATGTAGACTTTTCGTTTACGTCCACCAGCTAAGATGAAAGGACCATGTGTTGTATCGATTTGCCAAAGCTCGTTAATATGTTTCATTTCAAAAGCGCGCATGTCTTCAATGCTATTCCGACGAAGTTCTGGTGTAATCTTGGCAACGAAACGCTGAATAGTGCTTTCAGACGGTGCGCCTTCGGCGAAATATCCGGTCATCATCATTCGCTTACGGATCACTGTGGCCGGACGATTAGGACTTTGAGTTTTTAACCGAATAATCTCGTCTTTTTGTTCTTCAGTTAATCGTCGATTGATCCCGGTATCCTTTCTCTGCTTGGGTTTAAGTCCCTTTAGTCCATATTTACGATAGTTTGTCGTCCATTCTTTCAACGTTCCAACGCCAACGTATCCTCGCTTACCATTAGGTAACATCTGTTCAGTCACGGCAATGCGCTTCATATAAGCTTGCTTAGTTTCACCTTGTGTTGCGTCTGTGACAATGGGGTGGATCAGCCCATAACGAAACAAGGCAACGTCTTCGATTCGATCTGCGTCCATGTATTTGCACCTCTATTTTTTAGGATGCTGTAAGCATAATCGTTGGTCCTGTCGTCGCTAAGGGTAAACTATGTGATTTCTCTAAATGCGATGAAATAGCGGCGTCCATGCCGAAATAACTTGCATAAAGCGGCGCCCCGGTCGTTCAAGGGCATACATTGATCCAAGTTCTTCTGCGGAATGGATTTTGCTTAATTCATGGCTGATATACATGACTTTATGCCATTTTTCAAATTGCATTTGCCATCTACGGATGGTACTCGCGCAGATATCTAGGGTATTTTCGATTGCGTAAATTGATTTGCCACGGGCTAGCCGTAAGGCTTTGAGTATGGTCTCTAGAATGTATCGCTTGTACGGCGTAACGCCTGCGGGTAAGAGCACAAACGTGCAGTTGCACGCATGGCAACGCGCTCGCGTCACCGTAAGTTTGATTCGTTCACTGGCGGTCAGATAAAATTGACGCAAATAAGACCCATGCCGAGTGATACCAGCTGGGTTTTGACACTTTGGACAGGCCACTTGCATCAAAGCCTGAAATGCGAATTGGTTATATTGTTGTTGAAATGAAATTGGGGCTTTGCTTGTGAATGATTGTCCTGTAGAATTCATATTGGAGTTGATCTTCTGTATTTTGTGAGTTGTGGTGACTACAAGTATACAGGGGCAACTCTGTTTTTGTATCGTCAATCGCCGGATTTTCGTGCATAAAAATAGCGTCAAATAATTTCGGTAGT
>NZ_BAAFZI010000111.1:0-2946 GCF_045862175.1 Lacticaseibacillus salsurae
GGTCTGGTAACTTGAGGCACTGATTGGCAAGTTTCCTAAAGTTGATACGATGAAGAAACTCTTGGAACAAAACGAGCCCGGCGTCATTTGAAAGTTGACCGCCGTCGGCGGTCACAGTCACATTGGTATTGCATTGCAGGGATAAGCTGGTTAAAGTTGAGATGGTGTGAAGCCTCGCTTTCGTGATGGTTTTTGTCGACTCAACCTTAGCATATAGGCGCACCCAATGGGTGAAACACCAAAGCAGCGCAGTCCCGTGTGAATCGTGGGATTGCGCTGCTTTTTTGAAATTCTATGAATAATCCAGGCTGATATTGATTGGCTAAAGACTGCAATTCACGAAGGCATTCACTTTGAAACGGACGAAGGCGATTGTTCTGACACTCGTTCCTTCATCCAGCTGAGAAATGAAGGTTGGGTAGCGCGATTAACTCGGAAACGACTTGCAGAACTATTTGGATACTAAAAAAGCATCCACAGCCGCTGGTGACGGTGCATAGGTTGATGGCACTACTGCACGTATATATTTACTACTCTGGAGGAATAACAATGAAATCAAAAAAAGGGCTCGGTTGTGTCGGTATATTTCTTCTATTGATTTGCGTCGGCCTTCTAATCACCTACTGGTACATATTTGCCACTATTGCGGTTGTCATTTGCGGTATTTGGCTTTATCGTCGCCGGAAAAACAATCGTGAGAGTGCCAGTCTTGCTCCTAATCCGGTTGAAGATCCATTGAAAAGTTCAAAGGAAGCAAGCAACGAACCTGTAATTGTTAAACCTGTTATCCATGAAGTTCCAAACCTAGAACCTGTACACCCAGAACCTGTACACCCAGAACCTGTACACCCAGAACCTGTACACCCAGAACCTGTACTCAGCCGCATTAGACGCTCGCTGCATGACTTTGTGGTCTTTGATATTGAGACAACCGGTCTAAATGCTTCGTCCGACGAAATCATTCAACTATCAGCGATTAAAGTCCACGATGACGAGGTCGTTGATACATTTGATCGCTATCTTAAACCGCAACGGAAAATACCAGAGAAGATCGTTTATCTGACCGGAATTACGAACGAATTGGTTGAAGACGCGTCACCAATAGACGAGATAATGCCTCAGTTTGTTAAATTCACTGCCGATTTTCCACTAGTTGGCCACAATATTATCAAGTTTGATCTGCCCTTTATCCTTAGAAACGGATTCTACCGAGAAAAGATTGAGGCCCTTGATACTTTGATATTAGCTCGTAAGACAGATTTTCCAGATAGCATCTCAAATTTTAAGCTTCCAACACTTAAACAATACTTCGGTATCACAAACACATCCCACAACGCTATCGAAGATTGCAAAACTAACATGGTCGTCTATCAAAGAATTCGTGACGGTAAGCTTGAATCGACGCCAGCGCCGATCGTGAAACCAACTCATGAGTTGGCTAAGTTACGCTTCGCAATCACTGGTGAATTCATTGGCATGAGCCGTGACGAAATAACCACATTAATCGCTACGCATGGCGGTCGGGTAACGCAAAGCATCTCTAAAATGACCGATTTTTTGGTGGATGGCACGCAGGTATCTGATGTTCTGACGGATGGTACCCATAGCCACAAGGAACTTGTAGCAAAAGAAATCCAGCAGGAGGGTGGTAAAATTAACATCATCGGATTGGATGATTTAAAATCGATGATTCATAATCATTAAAAAATCGCGTTGTGCTGAACTAACCCACTAAGCAGCAGGCACGGGCAGGACGTGCCGTGGGCTTACGTCCAAACTGGATACAAAATAAAAAGCGCCTACCCCACAACTTGCCGGAAGCCGGGTAGACGCAATCACATAAACATATCAAATAAGGAGATTATAAACATGCCAGACAATAAAGATGCTAAAATCGAACGTGCTCGGCGTACCCTAGCCAATATGGAAAAACGTTCACTGCAAAATGATGGCTCCAAGAAACGCGTACCCGGTGTCGATAAGCAACAGGGGCCTACCCCTCCCGCTCCGAAACGCTAAAAATAAGCAACTTACGATCAGCGTCAATATAGCTGGCAACGTCATACTTTTGTTTAGCTTCAACAGTTGAATATGATGCGACCATATCGTCATAAGCTGGTATTGATGAACTGTTGGTAAACGGAACAAGCTGGGCACTTAATCGATTGTCGTCTGTTTTTGAGCAATAATCCAAAATGCCGCCAGTCACAGGTTCATGTGTGAGCGTGTAAATGTATAAATACTGGACGGTATCTTGACCGGTTAAATATTCCCAAGTCGACTGTGGGCTTACGTTTGACTTATTATCATAATGCCGTCGGTAGTTGTTCAGAGCATCCCCTATCCGATGAATCGGTGCCATAAGACTGACGGCACACAAGTACACCACGATCATTGTAGCAATCAGCGAAAGGCCTGTTGAAAGATTTGCCGCTAGTTTGAAGAAGGAAATCCAGTATGAAATCAGCAGATAAACGGAAAAATCAACTGCTGACCAACATAGCATGTATGGTAATAATGTGTTAGCGTCTGACTTAAAATTTACTAGCCCCTGCTTTTCGGCGACGGATAAGTTAATGTATCCGAACCCACCAGCAGCTACCAGCGCTGAAATGATTGTATTGATATTCATGTGCTTAGGCTCCTTATAGAAACAAGCTTTAAAAATTGATTTTAATTGTAAGCACCTAATAACCGACCGTCTATAAAAGAGTATATTTCAGCGGTAAAAACACCTCATCAATAAAGAATGATGAGGTGTTTTTATGACAAATAAAGGAAATTTGTCAAATGGTGTTGAAGAGTAAGCACCTAATAACAGTAAGCAGGAGATAATCACACGTTAGTAACGCCAAAATCGGGCCAAGTCACATCGCTAAGATGTGTCTTGGCCCGATTTTCTGTTGTTAGTCCAGATTAATGTTCCATGGCAAGTACGGCGCCAAG
>NZ_BAAFZI010000112.1:0-2943 GCF_045862175.1 Lacticaseibacillus salsurae
AGGTTGATCCGGAAACTGGTGAATGGAAAGGTTCCGGTATCGAAACGTTATTTTAAAACAAGACAGCTCTCAGTGAACTGCCTTGCAGGTAAATCGAATTCAGTTCCAACAAATTGGGTAAAGGTCACGCATCAAGCTGTTTTTTTACTATTTTGCGTCGTAAGCTTGTTGGAACAATTCAACGATTTGCGCTTTGGTGGCTTTGCGTGGATTGGAAAAGGCATTACCGTCTTTCAACGCATTTTCAGCCATTAATTCAAAATCTTCAGGCTTGGCGCCTAACGCTTTGATCGAAGCGGGAATGCCAACATCTTGCGCCATTTGCCGCATGGCTTTGATCGCCAGCTCAGCCGCATCGCGCACGGATAAGCCCTCGACATTTTCGCCCATGGCCACTGCCAGATCACGGAAGCGTTCAGGACAAGCGATGATGTTGAATTCTTCCACGATTGGCAACAACAAAGCACAGCATACGCCATGTGGGGCATCGTATTGGCCGCCAAGCTGATGGGCCATGGTATGCACGTAACCCAGATCTGCATTATTAAACGCCATGCCGGCTAACATTTCGGCTTGCACCATACCAAACCGTGCTTCCAAATTGTGGCCGTTGGCTACCGCTTCGCGCAAGTTAGCTTCGATCAACTTGATGGCTTGCAGGCATTGTCCATCAGTGATGGCATTGCGGTTGGTGGACACATAAGGCTCGATGGCTTGAACAAAAGCATCCATGCCAGTGGCTGCCGTCAACTTTGCTGGGACATCCAATTGCAAGGATGGGTCATTGAACGATACCAATGGAATGTTGCGCCAAGACACCACCACGAACTTCAAATGCGTGGCTTCATTGGTGATCACACAATGGCGCGTCAATTCAGAGCCGGTACCGGCAGTAGTATTCACCGCAATCAGCGGCGGCAGCGCGTTTTCCAGCGTTTCGATCCCGGCTAATTTGGTGATATCATCCCCATTGGTCAAAATGATCCCAGTGCCCTTGCCTGTATCATGCGCTGAACCGCCGCCAACGGTGATGATCGAATCACAGTTATCCGCTAGGTATTGGGCTTTGGCCGCTTGGATGTTGCGCACTTTGGGATTAGGTTCGACCCCATCGTAAAGACTAAACGGTACCCCTGCTACTTTCAGTGAGTTCAAGGTTTGCGCAACAGGACCACTTGCCACACTCGCTAAAAACTTGTCAGTGACCACCAACGGATGGGTCATATGCAACATTTTAGCGCGTTCACCGATTTTAGCGATCACGCCTGGGCCAAAGAAATTCACACTTGGCATCAAGAAATCAAAGTTAGTTTTCATGGCATTCAGCCTCCTATATCGTTTACTCCCACAGTATAAGTGACTGAATTCACAATGCCAACGGACACCTGAGCGCTTTTGTCCGTTGACTAGATCAATGCCGTTATCCGATTGACCACCAAGTCGATCACCCCCATGATCATCACCACAGCAAGTAATAACCCATTGAGTTGCGCCCAAGCGCTCAACCCTGCCGGCCATAGCCAATTCATCAACGCCGCGACTGCCAACAAGATGATCACCAAGATCGGTAACCCGATCAAGGTGTTTTTCAGATCTTGTTTGGACAAACTCGCGCCAAACGTCAATAAAATGGTGAGGCAAAACCAGCCGATCACCCAAGGCCAATCAGGCGTTGGGCCCACAGTTAACAGTTGCGCCACAGGCACTTTGTGAAACCATGCGCGTTTGCCTACTGCCAACAAGATCCCGCTGATCCCCCAAATCGGTGCCGCACTGGCTAACCCCACGCCTAAACGCTGCCACAACGAATGACGCTTGTAGTTGAACGTCACATGCGCCGCTGATCGGGCATCTGGGCGCATGGAAAAACCGGCAATTTGCACCCCAAACAAGCGACCCACTGCAGCATGTAGCGCTTCGTGGACGAAAATGCCAGGTTTCATCAGCCATAATTGACTGTTCGGTTTGCCGGTGCGATCAACGACTTGTTGAATGGTCGCCGCGTTTAACCAAGACAGGCCTAAGCTGGCGAAAATCAAGATCAACAAGGTAAAACCGACAGTTTGCAGAATTTGCATAGACGCTCCTTTATTGGCCATGTCACAATTTCGTGTCACGGCGATGTCGCTTATTTTTTGTGCATGGATTATGCTATCATAAAGGTAAATCGATCAGGGGGCATTGTTGATGGACGTGATCTTTCATATTGATGAACCAAGCAAGTGGCCGGTGTTGTTGAGTAATGTGCAGCATTATCAAGAGTGGCTGCAAGCAGAAAGTGACAACTCAAGTATCGAAATTCTCGTCAATGGTGAGGCGGTTTCGCAAGCCACCGACCAAAGCGATGTTGACCTATGTTTGTTAGCCCGAGACGTCAACATTGCCGTGTGCGCCAATTCTTTGCGCCAGCGCCACCTCACCCAAGACCAGTTGCAAGGTGGCTTGACTGTCGTCCCTTCTGGCGTGGTGGAATTGGTCAAACGCCAACACGCCGGCTTTGCTTACATTAAACCATGACCGCCAACGCCTGAGCACAACTCAGGCGTTTTTTGATGGATTTTTAGCAATTCGCGCATGGCGGTTGTTAAGGCCCGTCTTGCACGACACGCGTTCACCACGTATAATTGATAAAGTCTGCAGCAGTAGCTCACCTGGATAGAGCAATAGTTTCCTAAACTGTAGGTAGTGAGTTCGAGTCTCACCTGCTGCATTTTGATTCAATTATGCCGATGATCGCGGTTAAAACGCCTAGTAATAGGCGTTTTTGTTTTCAATAGAACTCAACCACGAAAATAGCGCACTGCGGCACTTGCCTATGACCTTTACCCAATTTGTTGGAACTGAATTCGATTTACCTGCAAGGCAGTTCACTGAGAGCTGTCTTGTTTTAAAATAACGTTTCGATACCGGAACCTTTCCATTCACCAGTTTCCGGATCAACCT
>NZ_BAAFZI010000113.1:0-2869 GCF_045862175.1 Lacticaseibacillus salsurae
AAGCTGGTTAAAGTTGAGATGGTGTGAAGCCTCGCTTTCGTGATGGTTTTCGTCGACTCAACCTTAGCATATAGGCGCACCCAATGGGTGAAACACCAAAGCAGCGCAGTCCCGTGTGAATCGTGGGATTGCGCTGCTTTTTTGAAATTCTATGAATAATCCAGGTTCTATATTAGTATTGTGGGACGTTTACATTTTCATTCCCATTTTTTCATAAGACTGCATACCGCCCATCCAAATCTCAGATGGTTTGACGCCACGTTCTTTAGCCAAGGCCATCATTAACGTATCCATATCCATCAATTTATATTCTTGCTTTGGCTTGGCTGGATCGAATGTTTCAATCTGTGCCATCATGCCGCCATCTTCGTGCTCAATGATATGGCAGTGATACATATAAACCCCTGGCAAATCAAAGCGAACCAGCAGCCGAACCGTTTCACCAGGATTCACGCCAACGGTATCTTTGAAACCATGTTCATTTGGATACGGCGCATGCCCATTCCGCGACAAGACTAAGAATTGGGTTCCATGCACATGGAATGGATGAACCATTCCAGGCGCATCATTGCTATTGGTAACATCCCAGTACTGGGCTTTGCCAATTGGTTGCGTGGCATCAATCCGCTGCATGGCAAACTTTTTACCATCAATCGCAACACCTTCGTCCATCCCCTGCATCACAACGTGGCGAACTGGCAAATCCGGGTCAACCACTGGTGCCTTCACATCGAACAACTTATCAGGCAAGGTAGTCTGATCCGGTTTGAACGCATGAATGCGGAACTTTAACAAGGGCACATCATCCGTATATAAGGTGACCTCGTCGCCTTCATGGTATTGGCCAAAATCAACAATCACTTCGGCACGCTCAGCACAAGTCAGCATCAAATGGGTAAATTTGACCGGCTCCGGTAACAGTGAGCCATCCCCGCCAATTTGCGTAAATGGCAGGTCATCGGAAAAATGCAACCGCCATTCACGGCGATTAGCACCATCCAGAAAACGCAACCGGACCTTTTGCGTGGTGACATCAAAATAGGGATTGATTGTACCGTTAATCATTGCAGTTGGCCCAGCAACACCGTCAGGATCATAATCAGCCCGGTAGTCCCACTGGTTGTTCTCATGAAAACGCCGGTCTTGCAAAATGACCGGAATATCGTCAACGCCATAGTTCCTTGGCAATGGCAGGCTGGCTTCATGGTCGTCTTTGACAATCACCATGGCAGCCAAACCATGCCAAACCTGCTCGGCTGTGGATGGGCACGGATGCGCGTGCAGCCACAAAGTCGTCGCCGGTTGTTCCAATGTGAAGTCGATATGCTTACTTTCACCCGGATAAACCGGCGCATGGCATCCGCCATCAACATAAGGGCCACTGACATTAGCCCCATGCCAATGAAAAGTGGTCAACTCAGGCAGGGTGTTTTTCAGTGTCACATGCGTATGCTGACCACGGCGATACACAATCGTCTGACCTAACAGACTGGTATTATAGCCCCACGTCTTGGTCTTCGCCCCAGGGAACAGTTGCGTTTCCCCAGCCTCTGCTGTCACCGTGTAATAAACGTCGGTCGCCGTCTCTTTATCCGGTTTCAACAACGGCGGCACATTTAAGGGCTTCTCAGGCGCATCACTGACCTCAAGTGGCACGTACCCGCCATCGTGGAGATCAAACGCTGGCTCATCAAAGAAATAGTCCGTATAGGTTTTCATCGTGATTTCCCCCTCTGACAAGAATTTTAACACTTTTTAGGGTTGCCATAAACACGATTTAGAATTAATACTAAAGTAGTATCGAAAAATGGTATAGGTCTTATCCATACACTTGAGGAGGATTTTCATGCAACAAATGTCGAAAACAATGGGCTGGCTCATGCTGGCGTTAAATGTGGTGCTGCTGATTCTAATTGGTACCATGCACAATATGGCAGCGATGTGGTTAATGGGTCTGATTATGACTTTGGACGCTGTGACAGGGTTAGTTGCCGCTTATCGGCCCCAGTCAAGTCAACAACACGCCCACCAGCACTAGTTTGTTAAGGAGTTGCTGCAAGACCTTTCATGGAGTCATTGATCGGCGTTATATGTTGACATATGGTAGATTGCAAATTTAATCCGAATTTTTTGACAAATTGGTCAGCATGACCTGATAAGGTGTTTGCCAGTCAAGTATTTTAAGTGGTCTCTGATTAATTTCGAGTAAGGTGGTTTTCAAGCCTTGAGCACTAATGTGCTCAAAGTAAGTCCCCTTAGGATAAAAATAGCGTAAGTTCCGATTACATCGTTCATTACTGCCGCGCTCAGCTGGCGTATAAGCATGGCAGTAATAGGTCTTAATACCGTATTGTGCTTCAAGTGATACTAGACCGCTAAACTCAGTGCCACGGTCCACCGTAAAACTATGCACCGGGCCATTAAAAGTGGTTAGGAACTTAGTTAGTCCTGGATTATTCACCTCGGTATTTGGGACATGAAATCGCATCTGGCCGGTCTGAAAGCAACGTTTGGAGCGTTGCGAATACTGACTGAGCGGAGAAGTTGGTGATCGATGCACCACGAACAGACCGACCCAGTTTTCGGCTCGACGCACGACCTATTCAGTTATTCAGTTCAGGTCGCCAACTGATGGACTTCGTCCATGAGCCGACTAAACCAGTTCTTGTAAACATAGTTAGAAGCAAGATGAATCACCACACGACGGGCGTGCCAAGTAATCCTACCGGCGATGTGAAAGAGACTGAACCGTAGCGAGGAGATCGTTGAACGACGGTCTTCCGAGACAAAGAGCTGTTTAAAGAGCTGAACCAGGTTATAGGCAATACCGGTGATCAAGGCTCGTGCAGTGTTCCGTGCAAAAGTTGAG
>NZ_BAAFZI010000114.1:0-2820 GCF_045862175.1 Lacticaseibacillus salsurae
CACCAACCCGTCTCTTTGACTCGTTGCTGGTAAGATAACACTCTACGGCTTCGATATAAGTTTCTACTGAAATCTTAGTCATACAAATACCCCCAAAGTTGTGTTCCAACTTTAGGGGTAAAGGTCACCGCTATCTTGGGTGAACCTTATTTTTTCTTTTTGCCGATGTTTTTGATCGTGTTGGGCAAGTTTTTCATGATGTTTGGGAAATTCTTGATCGCCGCCCCAAGCACTTGGAAGAAGCTCAGGCTCTTGACGATGTGATCCGCTGGGATATGTTCCCGACATGCCCGCAATAAGGCTTTGGGATCATGGGCTGCAAAGGTGTAAGTCCCATTTTTCTTGGTACGCACGGCAAAACGTGGGATCCATTTGCCGCCGAACATGATCGACGCGATGATCACGTCGACTTCACGCCATGGCAGTTGGATGTAGTTTTTCGGATTACGGTCATCGTAAAATTCAAACCCATTGTTGCCGACATAGATCATGCCGTAATCACCGAGGCCCATGTACGAGGTGCCTTTGGTTTCATGTTCAATTTTGGTGTTCAGTGGCTCTACCTTGACGCCACTTGCATTGATTCTAACTTTTTCTGCCATTGATTTCACCGTTTCCCCTATTTGTCTGTGTCTATTATACCAAAATCAGCGTTAGATGAAAGCGCTGAACGTTTCGTGTCATGTTCGCTGATTGATACCGGTATCAAAGCGCATACATGAGATAATAGAAGAAACGCGTTGGAGGTTTATCAAAATGCAGACAACCACATTAACAAATCAACATGGCGTCTCGATCACCACGATGACGCAAGGGGCAACCTGGATCAATTGGCAAAAGCCCAGTCCACATGGTCGGCAAGATTTGATCTTAACCAGCGAACCGCAAGTCTATCTGAACGACTCCAGCCATCACGGCCACAGCATCGGCCCGACTGGCGGACGCATTCCTTTGACCTTTCAATTGGCCGGGCAAACCGTTCATGTGCCAGATACTGGGGATGGCTACAATATGCACGGCGGACCAAATGGCTTTGATACCGTGAACTGGGAAGTCATCGTCGGGTCTGATACCGTCACTTACACGCATCAATTTCCCGCGATGATTCAACCTGGCACGTTGTCGGTCACGATTCAATATCGCTTGACTGACGACGATGCAGTGGTGATCACTTACACTGCCACTAGCACGGCGCCGACGTTGTTTAACCCGACCAGCCATGTGTACTTTAACTTAGGGACAACCAATAACGTTGACGATCACCAACTGCAAATCAATGCGCATCAACGCATCGCGACTGCGGCCAATAAATTTCCTGAAGTGCAGAACTTACGAGTCGTCAATACTGGCTATGATTTCCAGCAGTTAACCCCGTTGACTTCAATATTCGACGCTTTAAAAAATATTCCAGAACGCGGACTCGATGATATTTACTTGCTAGATGATCCCCGCCTTGCCGCAACCTTGCAATGCGACGATACCAAAATTTCAATTTCAACTGATCGCAATGCGTTAGTGGCCTATACCGCCAATAATTGGGATGACGCCTTATCCTTGATCGGTAAAACCAGCGGAGATCACATCGGCATCGCCTTAGAACCACAGTACGATCCTCGCGATTTAGCAGGCTTTACCTTGATGCCTTGTGACACCGCTCAGTATCAAACCATTTATCAATTGCACTAACACTGTCATAATTTTTTGATTGCGTTTTCACCCTGTAGGCTTATGATTAAGCACAGGGGGGGTCCGCTATGGAAAAGTTGCGCCGACTGCCAGTGATCTGGCAAGTGATTTGCTTTGCACTTTTGTATGAAGTGATTGGGGAGATAGGATTTAGTCTGCTATTTCGCACGATCATCGCGCCGGGCACTTTCATTGCGCCAGGCATGGTGAGCTTAATGGTTTACAAGTTATTTGCACTGTTATTAATTTTTGGCATGAACTGGTTGTTTATCGGTCAGAAAATCTATTTTGCCAACTTTCGGCCGCTGACTTGGGCCTTGTTGGCAATCGTCTGGCTGGCTGAAAGTGCACTGCTGGTCAGCATTCACGGCGTTGATCACTTGCCTTGGGCGATCATCATGGCTTTGATTCCAGGCGTTGTTGAAGAAATGGGCATGCGTGGCGTGGTGTTCGGCGCCTTGCGCCAACGGCTAAAAGGCAGACATGCTGGCCGTAATGCGTTTTTAGTTTCGGCTGGATTGTTCGCGCTGATGCACTTGGTGAACTTGTCTGGTGAAAGTTTTTCAGCAGTATGCGTGCAAATGATCAGTGCCTTAGGTGGCGGTTTGTTGTTTGCGGCGTTGTATCAGCGCAGTGGTAACTTGTTATCCGCGATGGCTTATCATTTCTCATTTGACTACCTCACAGTGGGCATGGGGACACCTGGCAGCCATCCTGCTGGCGGCTTTCAATTGACTACCATGATCGTGGTGTTAGTCGTGTTTGTCATTGAAGCCGCGCTGGCTGCGATTTTGATTCATGCTGGCAAACCCCAGCGCCGCAATCGCTTGTTACCCAAACTTGGCTTATAAGTTGAAGCCATTCAAAAAACCTGCTTCGATTTTGAAAATCGAAGCAGGTTTTTAAGGGTCTAGAATTTTTGGTGTTGGAAGATACTTCCACACTAGAAGTTCTAGACCTTTTTGAATAACAAAAAAGGCACCTATGCCTCCTAGTGCTATGCTTTAAGTAAGCAGGAGATAACAGCACGGATTCCCTAATCAAATTTCCAGCGGTACACTGACCTCATCAATTATGGTGAGGTATTTTTTATGTCAGATAAACCCGATATCGTCCAAATCAAGATGGATCAAC
>NZ_BAAFZI010000115.1:0-2690 GCF_045862175.1 Lacticaseibacillus salsurae
GGTCTGGTAACTTGAGGCACTGATTGGCAAGTTGCCTAAAGTTGATACGATGAAGAAACTCTTGGAACAAAACGAGCCCGGCGTCATTTGAAAGTTGACCGCCGTCGGCGGTCACAGTCACATTGGTATTGCATTGCAGGGATAAGCTGGTTAAAGTTGAGATGGTGTGAAGCCTCGCTTTCGTGATGGTTTTCATCGACTCAACCTTAGCATATAGGCGCACCCAATGGGTGAAACACCAAAGCAGCGCAGTCCCGTGTGAATCGTGGGATTGCGCTGCTTTTTTGAAATTCTATGAATAATCCAGGTTCAGTATTAAATGGCGCGGTTTTGGCTGAGCTGGCTAAAATGTTGAAGCCATATTGCTTCACGGCGATTTGCACATCAGGATCTTCGATGGCAATGGCATCCACTTGGCCTTTTGCCAAAGCGATGGCCAGATCTGACGCGTCATATTGGACGAATTGGACCTTGGAAGTATTGGCGTTCACGTCAACGCCATTGTCGCCTAACCAGCGCTTGGTGAAAGTCGCTTCAGTCCCAGCAACTGTGGCCACCCCGATCTTCTTGCCGACAAAATCTTTGGCAGACTTGATCGGCGAGTTCTTCGCGGTCAATAAGCTGACACAGCCGGTATGCAAGCCAGTGGTGATCTTGAGTTGCGCGCCGTTGGCTAACGGTTGGATGATCGAGCCCAACAAGGTATTGGAGGCATCGACTTTCCCAGAAGTGACAGTTTCAACGGCTGAAGAATCAGCGGAAGTCTTGACGATCTTATACTTCAAGCCGACTTTCTTGAAGAATCCTTTGGCTTGGGCGATTTGTTGAGGCGCCCCACAAACGCCGCCAGCTTCGCCGAGTTTCAACACATAATCGTCGTCTGTTTTGTTATTGGCGATGGCAGTGGTTTGGGTTTTGGTGCTGGTAGCCGACTTTTTGTTTTGGTTGACGAATACCACTGCCAACAAAATGGCGAACACCGCGACAACGGCCACGGCGATCCACGCCGTTTTCTTGTTTTGCTTTTTCATTTGAAACACTCCCTTAGGCTTTAAAATTCAAGATCCCCAACACTTTTTCTTTTAAGGCAATGAATTCTGGACTATTGCGGTCGCGCGGGTGCGGTAAGTTCACTGGCACGATTTCTTTTAAAATCGCTGGTCGCGGTGTCATGGTAAAGACGCGATCGGCTAAGTACACTGCTTCTTCCACGTCATGGGTCACGATCACCATGGTCAACTTGCGCTTTTGCCAAATGTTGATCAACTGGTCATGCAGCCGCATGCGGGTGAACGCATCCAACGCGCCGAAAGGTTCATCGAATAATAAGATCTTCGGGTAGTTGATCAAAGCGCGGGCAATGGCGACGCGCTGTTGCATCCCACCGGAAAGTTGCGATGGATATTGATCTTCAAAGCCGCTCAACCCGACGAGATCAATGAACTCTTGGACTTTGCCGTCAGTGTTTTTTTGATGGTCGAGCTTTAAGCCAAAGCGCACATTTTCTGCGATCGTCAGCCAAGGATAAAGCGTCGCGTCTTGAAACACCAACCCGCGTTCACGACTAGGTCCGGCGATTTGGTTGCCATCAACCACGACTGTGCCTTCAGTGGGCACATCCAAGCCGGCTAAAATGCGCAACAAGGTGGATTTACCGCAACCAGACGGGCCGATCAAAGCGACAAATTCGCCTGGGTGGATGGTTGCGGAAACATGATGGATGGCTTCAGTAGCTTTGGCGCCGAGGCCGTCAGCGGGATAAATTTTTTGGACATCATTGATTTTGATTTCGCCTAATGTTTCTACCATTGGATGATTCCTTTCTGCCAGCGTAAGAAATGATCGCGGATCTTAAAGAAGATCGTGACCAACAAGCTGAAGCTAACGGCGATGACCAACAAGCCAGCGTACACGTTGGCGTAACCCATGATCTGGCGCTGCCAGTTGATGTACCAGCCGATGCCATATTTCACGCCGATCATTTCCGCTGTCATCAAGGTGATGAAACTTGAGCAGATCCCGTTGAAGATCCCGACGAAAATATCTGGTAACGCGCCTGGGATCGCCACGCGAAAGATCTTTTGCGCGTCGCTTGCACCCATGGTATCAGCGACTTCAAAGAATTCTTTTTTCACGTTGATGATGCCAGAATTGGTTAAGATCGTGATCGGAAACCAAGTGGACAAAGCGATCAAAAACACTGAAGCTTGAAAGCTGGTGGCAAAAGCGGACAAAGCCACTGGGATGAACGCAGTCGAAGGGATCGGGCCAAACAGTTTGACCACTGGTGACAGCCAGTAATTCCACTTGGCATACCAACCGATCAACACGCCGGTGATCAACCCGGTGGTGATCCCAAAGGCTAAGCCAGTGAGCAAGAGTCGAGTCGAATAGCCTAAACACTTCAGTAAAAACGCCCAATCTTTGACGATGACATTCAAGATCGCTTCAGGGCTGGGGAAAAATAGCGGATTGATCAAGGCAAATTTTAACGTGACCAGATTATACAGGCCTAAAACTAAAAACACCCCGCCGATAAAGTAGCTTTTATACACATAGCCTTTGACCTTTACCCAATTTGTTGGAACTGAATTCGATTTACCTGCAAGGCAGTTCACTGAGAGCTGTCTTGTTTTAAAATAACGTTTCGATACCGGAACCTTTCCATTCACCAGTTTCCGGATCAACCT
>NZ_BAAFZI010000116.1:0-2653 GCF_045862175.1 Lacticaseibacillus salsurae
CCAGTTCGCCACCTTCGTGGATCGAGCCTGGGATCTGGGCGTTGGCGTGACTTGCCGCGCCGCCTGGGAAGGAGAAGCGCTTGAACATGATCTGCATGCCTTTTTCATCTTGCGAGATCTGCGGATACTTCTCTGAGTAAGTGCCATCCAAATAAGCATTGGACAACATCACTTGGCCACCGTGACCGGGGCCTTCAATGTAGAACATGTTTAAGTCGTACTTATTGATCACCCGGTTTAAATGGGTGTAGATAAAGTTTTGCCCTGCAATCGTGCCCCAGTGGCCGATCGGGTAGAACTTCACGTCGGAAGATTCCAGCGGCCGCTTTAACAGCGGATTGGCAGTCAAGTACAGTTGCCCCACTGAAAGGTAATTCGCTGCGCGCCAGTATGCGGTCATTTTGTCGAAATAAGCTTGAGAAGAGTAATCTGTCGCCATGTCGAGATACCTGCCTTTTTGAATGATTGTCTTCAGTATACCATGTTTTGCCTGATAATCACTTATTAACGCTTAAAAAAACTTAATTCCTTGCTGGTACAACTTAATTATACGCGAATCCGGCGAAAAGGCCTAACAAGTTGTGCTATCCGTGCGCCAAAGTGTTACAATATTCACAAGAAAGAAAATATCGGTTTACCATTTGGGGAGTTGAGCAAAATGCGTCTCGATTTGTTTGATTGGTTATTGATCGTTTTTGCTGTGATCGCTGCAGTTGCGCTGTTTGCCATTGGTGCAGTGATCGAAGGGCTCGTGATCGCCGCCTTGATGCTGGTGGCAGTGATCTTGCACCGCTCGTTAGGAAACTTTTCTGGCCGAATTTTGTAAGGGATTGCAAAACCGGCGTCTGTTCAATTATGAACAGACGCCGGTTTTTTTGGCTTCAAAGCATGGGGCGCTCGGGGTGATACACCACGATCGCCCCTTCATCATAGCGGTTGCGGCTATGCGAATATTCAAATGGCGTCCCATCGCCTAGCGACACGATCTGCTCGATCTCTAACATCGGCGTAGTTGCCGTGGCGCTGAGAAACTCGCGATCGTAATGGTTGGGCTTGGCGGCACGAATGATGCGATAAGCCGCGCCGATGGTTTCGTTAAGCTCAGTTTTGATATAGCGATAGATCGAATGATGCAACACCCCTTCAGTCAAGCCTGGCACCACTTTCACCGGCATGATCGTGTGTTCGATCTTCCAGGGTTTGCCATCGATGATCCGCAAGCGATAAAAATCATACACCGCATCAGAAAATACTAGATTCAACTTCTCTTGTTCCACTGGATCTGCCAAGCGCACCGTATAATCAAGCACTTGGCTTTGAACTTGGTGGTCATGCATCAGCTGACTGGTGCCGACATATTGGTCGACTGACGCGTCATATTGGGAGAACAAGTTCACGTTATTTTTCACATAGGTGCCAGAACCTTGGCGCGAATAGGTTAGTCCTTCATTGTTAAGCAGCTGGATCACCTTTTGAATGGTGACCCGGCTGGTTTTGTAATATGCGGCCAAGCTGACTTGATCTGGCAATGGTTCGCTGGCTGCATAGTCCCCACGCATGATCTGAGCTTTCAATTGTTTGGCGATCTCAATATATTTAGGCAATTTGTCTACCTCCAAAACCTTACGTTCACGCCAATTATAGCGTTTTCTTGAAAATTAGCATAGTCAAATAATCAAATCGGCCTT
This sequence comes from Lacticaseibacillus salsurae, assembly GCF_045862175.1. NCBI lineage: Bacteria > Bacillati > Bacillota > Bacilli > Lactobacillales > Lactobacillaceae > Lacticaseibacillus > Lacticaseibacillus salsurae. Next base: position 1,689 of record NZ_BAAFZI010000116.1, read on the forward strand.
TGCTAATTTTCTTGGCAGCGGCTATATTGCGTGGTGGAGGGAGAATATGACAACGCTTAACAAGAATTTTTTATGGGGTAACTCAACGTCAAGTATGCAAACAGAAGGCGCTTGGAATGCGGATGGCAAAGGGCCTTCTGTTTACGATATCAAGCCTGCCGGTCCTCACAATGCCAATTGGCAAGTGGCGATCGACGACTATCATCGCTATCAAGAAGATGTCGACTTAATGGCCGCCATGGGCATGAACTGCTACCGCTTCCAGATCTCTTGGAGTCGGGTATGTCCTGATGGCGACGGCGCGTTCAATGAAGCTGGCATCGCCTATTATGATCATTTGATCGATGCCTTGTTAGCCCAAGGCATCCAGCCAATGATCTGTTTGTATCATTTTGACATGCCATTAAGCTTGGCCAAGCGGGAGAATGGTTTTGTCAGTCGTAAAGTCGTGGACGCGTTTGTGCGTTTTGGCTGTGAAATGATCCGCCGCTTCGCCGATCGCGTCACGTATTGGATCACGTTTAACGAACATAACTGCTTTACCCTGGATTATTCACCTCGGTATTGGGGACATGAAATCGCATCTGGCCGGTCTGAAAGCAACGTTTGGAGCGTTGCGAATACTGACTGAGCGGAGAAGTTGGTGATCGATGCACCACGAACAGACCGACCCAGTTTTCGGCTCGACGCACGACCTATTCAGTTATTCAGTTCAGGTCGCCAACTGATGGACTTCGTCCATGAGCCGACTAAACCAGTTCTTGTAAACATAGTTAGAAGCAAGATGAATCACCACACGACGGGCGTGCCAAGTAATCCTACCGGCGATGTGAAAGAGACTGAACCGTAGCGAGGAGATGGTTGAACGACGGTCTTCCGAGACAAAGAGCTGTTTAAAGAGCTGAACCAGGTTATAGGCAATACCGGTGATCAAGGCTCGTGCAGTGTTCCGTGCAAAAGTTGAG
>NZ_BAAFZI010000117.1:0-2286 GCF_045862175.1 Lacticaseibacillus salsurae
CTCAACTTTTGCACGGAACACTGCACGAGCCTTGATCACCGGTATTGCCTATAACCTGGTTCAGCTCTTTAAACAGCTCTTTGTCTCGGAAGACCGTCGTTCAACCATCTCCTCGCTACGGTTCAGTCTCTTTCACATCGCCGGTAGGATTACTTGGCACGCCCGTCGTGTGGTGATTCATCTTGCTTCTAACTATGTTTACAAGAACTGGTTTAGTCGGCTCATGGACGAAGTCCATCAGTTGGCAACCTGAACTGAATAACTGAATAGGTCGTGCGTCGAGCCGAAAACTGGGTCGGTCTGTTCGTGGTGCATCGATCACCAACTTCTCCGCTCAGTCAGTATTCGCAACGCTCCAAACGTTGCTTTCAGACCGGCCAGATGCGATTTCATGTACCAAATACCGAGGTGAATAATCCAGGATTAACTATTATTTTTGACGAATTTATAAAAGCATTACCGAGTAGCCTGGCCAGGCTACTCGGTAATGCTCAATGAAGTGGAAACTAGTAATATACCGTGCCATAACCGTTTGACATCAATGGTTACGGTCTATTTGATACTTTCAACCTTTAGATATAAAATTATTTACTTTCTTTTCTGAATAAGGCGATTGAGTTCTTGGACTTTCTTTTTAGCAATTAACATTGAGGCTGACCAAATACTAACGTAAATTAACAAATAGATAATAGTATAGCCAATTAACCAAAAAGCATTTAAAGGAAACCAGCCGGCTAGAATTGCTAGGGGTGTGAAGCAAACATAGGTTATTCCAAAATGAACAACCGTTTGACGTGTAATACTCCACTGATCTCTTTCAAAAATCATATTAGAAAGGCTGAAGACAAGCCCCATACCTGCCCATAAAATTGTGGAAAAAGCTGTTGCCATGGTATTTGACGAAAAATAAGCAATAAAATTAGGTGCCGAAGGAACAAAATTATGACTTTGATAGATAAAAGAAAAGGTCAGTGCAATTACAAAGCCAATGGAAACTCCAGTTGAAATCCCAAATAAACTCCTATTCATTATTTTTTTCATTTTAACAACTCCCGCTTGATTGCTTGTGTGTATCTTCTAGACGTGTAGGTTTGCCTTCCATTCAATAAATTTACTTGATAAATTCCTGTTTGACTTAAACCAAAATTTTTTATTTGAGAAATATTAACAATTTCTGAATTAGAGAGCTGAGAAAACAATGAACTGGGGAGTAATGTCTTCAGTTCATAGATACGTTCATGAATCCGATATATGCCTTCCATAGTTTCGCAAACTACATTTTTCCCGTCAGTGTGGACACTAATAATTTGATAAAATGGGATTATTTTGCGTTGATTATCGTGATAACCAATAACTTTCTTCTTATTAACGACTTCGTCAATCGCTATAGCTACATTATTAAGCTCGTCAGTTCTTTGGTTAGAGTTTATAGTGATAAATGAATTATGAAACAACTTCGAAATATTTAAACGGATCAACATACTTGTTCCCCCCCTTTAATGTGTATCTTGGATAATTCGATAATTAAAAACCAGCTAATTAGGATAATCGGTCGTTTTACTACGACAAACGGTAAAACAAAAGATTACTTTCCGTGATTAACTTCCTTTAAATTTTTCAATCCTATAACATGGATTTATTTGTTGACCTGGAGCAGGCTCCAAGGGGTACACTTATTTTGACCTAAAAATAACCGTTTTATAAATTGAAGGTTGCCTTGGAAGAAGACAGGACGCGTTAGACATAAATAAAGTATTGCTTATAAATGTAAACCACAATAGGAACCTTATGTATTTTACAAAAAACTAATTGTAATTTTTTCCTCAATTTTCAAGTCAAGTGCAACAACGAGAACACCAACGGACTACTCAGGGAGTACTTCCCGAAGGAAAAGTCTCTCAGGGACGTTACGCTGGTTGAGATCCAAGCAGTCCAATCAGCACTGAACCATCGTCCCAGACGTATTCTGAACTATCTTCGACCATGCGATTACTACCGACGCATGGCTTAACAACCTAGACCACTATCAAGGATTCGTTATCATCGTTGCACTTGACTTGAAAATTGAGGAACCCGCATTTCAGCTCCTTAATTTGGTTCTCAGCATTGCCCCGCTGTCTATAGGTCTTGAACAAAGTCTCTGGAGCCTCGGAGGCTAAGCTGGTCACTACGAATGCGTGGTTCCAGGGAACTAGCTCATCTGCCGTATGAGTAGAACATACGATAACACGGCGAGCTTTACCCCATGACGCGGCCTGATACTTGAATTCGTGGTAGACGCATTTG
>NZ_BAAFZI010000118.1:0-2272 GCF_045862175.1 Lacticaseibacillus salsurae
TCGGTCTGTTCGTGGTGCATCGATCACCAACTTCTCCGCTCAGTCAGTATTCGCAACGCTCCAAACGTTGCTTTCAGACCGGCCAGATGCGATTTCATGTCCCAAATACCGAGGTGAATAATCCAGGAGAAGTTACCTTTGGCGTCTATGAATACGCCTGGATATTTGGTTTTACTCATTCTCAACAGCTCCATTCATCGGTGATCCGAGAATGGACTCAACGACAGAACGCGGCACGCGCCCTAAGTTTCGGTTGAGATACAAGGGATAACCCTTTTGTACCATCCTTTGCTTCGCTTGTCTAATGATATCGCGCGCGGTGTGCTGCTTGAAGCCTAATGCCATCAGATCTTGATAGCAGACAAAACTCTAAAACCGCATGACACACTTCCTGCATAAATTTTACGCCTAATAAGAACCCCCGGGAATAGAGACGTGGATTTAAACCACGAATCATCTCACCCCATCAAGAGACATCGCCTGGTAAGTCATGATGTTGTCTAAACACAGATAACTGTTGGTAAAGCATCCAGCGCCACCTTGATCATTTTTGCCCACGCCAAAAGCGCCAACCCCTTATCCGGGACTCGAAAAGGACCATCGCCGCACACGCAGCGATGGCCCTTTCCAATGGTACCGAGATTCTTGATTGAAAGTTAGCCCAGCTTTGACCACAGATAGAGACAGCAAATAAGAGTGATAGATCAGGAACGCTTTATCTCTGTAGTTTTGCTGGATATCTTGTCATTCACCAAATTCACCATGACTTCACTAATCTCATCAGGCGTTACCTCGCTAAGATTGATTTTACCAGCAAGAACTAACTCCATTAATTCCATGTAGGCATAGCCTAGGGTAACAGTGATTGTTGCACCCACAGTTCCTGATATTGAGCCCCCGACAAGCGTACCAACTCCGGGTACCAGTTTGAATAAAGAGGTAGAAACAGACTTGCCTGCAGCAATGGCACCTAGTATACCCATGGCAGCGCCCAAGGCCGTTTCTACTTTGAACTTATCAGTATCGACATCATAGATGGTTGTGATCTTGGCCAGCATCGTGCTTTCCGTCGCCATCATCAATGGGGCGTCGGCGAGTGGGATTGGCACGAACCCGGTACCAAAATTTACGGCTGCAGAATTCCTAACCACCTTTGCCGCCTGCTTACGCTTTAGATCAAATGAAGGTTTCTGAGCATTAGCAAATGAGTTATGAAGTGCCTCAGGTAAGAGCTCACCGGTCTTCTCAACGAGTGTCTCCAGCCCATACGCGTCAACGAACTCGTTCTTCTTGGCTAACACAGGAACAATCGTTAATGACGGTAAGTCCTGATGAATTGCCACCGACAAATCTTGAGCATCCTGCTTGGACGCCGCGTTAGTCAAGACGAGAATCACAGGAATCTGAAGATCCATAAAGTGTTTCATGAACTTTAGCTCTTCACCATCAACTCGCCGACCAGTGGCGTTAATGCAATACCAGAGGCAGTGAATATCGTCCTCTATCGTTTCAGTCTTCCTGGACTGCTTGACGATCTTATTGATTGCCAGTTGAGACTTCCACTGGGCCAAGGGATTCAACTCCAACCCAACAGTGTCATAAATCCTGATTGGTGAGCTAGCAGTCTCAATCAGTGAAATTTTGTCCGTCACTGGTCGACCGATTCCTGTCTGAGCTAGTTCCGCACCGAAAGCCGCATTAATCAATGTAGATTTGCCCACACCGCTCTTACCCGCAATAATAATGTTGATTTTCTTCAACGCTTTGAAATCAGCTTTGACCTTATCTAGTGCTTCACTCAATATTTGGTCATAGTCAGGCTTGTTATCCATAGTGACACCACCTCGAACGCGATTTTTTATAATCATATAACTGAATCAAATCTCTTTAGTAACTTCCAGTACTCTTTAAGTATCTCTCTTTCAGCGTTCTATGACTAGCTTCGAAGCCTAGTTATCACCAAACCTGGATTATTCATAGAATTTCAAAAAAGCAGCGCAATCCCATGATTCACACGGGACTGCGCTGCTTTGGTGTTTCACCCATTGGGTGCGCCTATATGCTAAGGTTGAGTCGACAAAAACCATCACGAAAGCGAGGCTTCACACCATCTCAACTTTAACCAGCTTATCCCTGCAATGCAATACCAATGTGACTGTGACCGCCGACGGCGGTCAACTTTCAAATGACGCCGGGCTCGTTTTGTTCCAAGAGTTTCTTCATCGTATCAACTTTAGGAAACTTGCCAATCAGTGCCTCAAGTTACCAGACC
>NZ_BAAFZI010000119.1:0-2260 GCF_045862175.1 Lacticaseibacillus salsurae
GTAAGCACCTAATAACAGACCGCCTATCCCTCTCAATTGCCAAGCGGTATCATGACCTCATCATAAGAATGGTGAGGTATTTATATGGACGAAGATCAACCCGAGATTGTTCGTATCAAGTTGGACGGTACGCAGCGGCCGCAACCGGGGCCAGCAACTAAGGCCTTTCAGATTAAGATTGACGATAACAAAACCATGATTGTTTACAACCGCGTTAACAGCTACATCCTGGATGCTGTTTTGAAGGCGGTGTTTAGCGATGCTCATTGACCTGCGCAAGCTTAGTGGAATTTACCTGATCTGCGGCAAAACAGACCTGCGCCGTGGAATCGATGGCCTTGCGGGCGTCGTCAGTGACCAGTATGAATTGAATCCATACAGTCGTGCACTATTTCTGTTCTGCGGCACTCGCAAGGACCGCTTCAAAGCACTTTACTGGGACGGTGACGGGTTTCTCTTATTATACAAGCGTATCGAAAACGGCCGACTTCAGTGGCCGACAACACAAAAAGAGGTGAGAAGGCTCCACCCGAAGCAGCTCCAACGACTACTATCAGGTTGGGGATTGGAATCAACCATCAAGCACAATCGGCCAAGCAAAAAAACATCTCGTTAGTACTGTTCAAACGGTTTCATTAGTGGTAAGCTCCCTTCAACGACAACGAAACAAAGGTAGCGCAATGACACAAACGACTGAAGACCTGTTAGCGCAGGCACTCAAGGAAATCCAGCTCCTAAAGGAGCAAGTGGCATTCCTTAATCGGAAACTCTATGGCGTTCGTTCAGAGAAGATGACTGATCCTAATCAGTTGTCGCTGTTGGAGGATCCTAGTGTTTTTACCGAACCAGAGCAGACTGGTCGTCAAAGCGAAGAAGAAGTCGTAGCGTCACCGCGTAAGCCAAAACGTAAGCGGTCAGAAGGCATTGCCGCCGACTTACCCGTTGAAGAAACGATCATCACACGTGAAGCGTCAGTTTGTGAGCACGGCCACCAGCTCGTAGCGGTCGGGAAACATTTCGTGCGCACTGAAATTGAACACGTGCCAGGGCGCCTGTACCAAAATCAAATTTTCGAGCAAACCTACAAGTGCGTGGCTTGCGAAGAAGCGGACGGCGACTCCCATCTTTATCAAGCGGAAGCGCCAAGGGCGCTATTTCCGCATAGTATGGCGACCCCATCGCTGGTTGCGGAGGTGTTACATCAGAAGTACACCATGGCCTCACCACTTTTCCGCCAGTTACACGAGTGGGCCCGCGCGGGCGTTCTGATCAGTGAAACGACACTGGCTAACTGGGTGATTGGCGCCGCAAGGCTCGTTCAGCCGGTCTACGATTTGCTTGGCCGAGTGCTCAGCGTGCAACCTTTCTTGCAGGGTGACGAAACGCCGTTCCAGGTGCTTCGAGAGCCGGGCAAGACCGCGCAAAGCAAGTCATATATCTGGGTGAAGCGTAGTATCAAAATGGCTCCGCAGCAAGTTGTATTCTACGCATATGGTGACACGCGCTCCGGCAAATTTGCCAAGAGCCTGTATACTAATTTCAGCGGCGTACTTCAGTGCGACGGCTATGCAGGCTATAACGCGCTCACTGAGATTGACCGTGCAGGATGCTGGGCTCACGTTCGGCGCAAATTCTTCGACGACGCCAAAAAGAGTGGTACGCTTCACGAGACAGTTCCGTTAAAACTGCTCAATCAGATGTTTGCGCTAGAAAAAAGCTGGACAAGTTTAGACGCAAAAGTGCGGCGACAACAGCGAGACGCGCACCTTCGACCGGTGATCGATGAGTTCTGGAGTTGGTGTGACGCAGCAGACATCCCGCTGAAGTCGACGCTTGGAAAAGCAGTGACATACGCGCAGAATCAGAGACGTTCTTTGAACCGGGTGTTAGAGTACGGCGAGCTGGAGTTGAGCAATAACGCGGCGGAGCGTGCAATGAAGACATTCGTGATTGGACGTAAAAACTGGCTCTTTGCGACCAGTCCCGCCGGCGCCGATGCCAACGCCATCTGGATGACCCTAATCGAAACGGCAAAGGCCAACGGCCTCGATCCGCGCGCGTATATTCGGCTTTTACTTGAACAACTGAGTCAGCTACCTGAGTTTCCAACTGAGGAACAACTGGAGGCCTGTTTGCCTTGGAACCAAACATTTACCGGTACCGCCCAATCGACCGTCGCTTAAAGCAAAGAGGTCCGCTTCCCTGAATCTGGGAACGGGCCTCTATTGATTTTCAAGACGGTCTGTTATTGGGTGCTTAC
>NZ_BAAFZI010000120.1:0-2212 GCF_045862175.1 Lacticaseibacillus salsurae
AGATCGCTTCTCTCTACTTGTTGTGTGGTAACTCAATTAGAGGACAAGCGGTCTTCTTTTGTCAAACCGTTTTTCGGGGTATCCTATTACTTACTTTTCCCTCCCGAGGAATACTTTACACTAAGAATCCAAAATCCATGCTTCCAAAAACATCTTCACTTCTTGCACCCCAGCATCCCCTACGCGACTGATCATGTAAAAATGCCGCAAGAACGCTTCGCCCAGATCTTCAAAAGGCAACTCGCCAACTGCACGCTTAGAAATGATCGACTGGCCAAAGCCTGATTTCAATAATTCCACGATCACCGCATTGGACGCTACCGTCATTGTCTTCGGGGCACTATTTTGTTCTGCTAGGTAACGTCTGGTGTAATAGCCGACGCCAGAGTCAGATTCGCGCACCAACCAAGGCTCGCCAGCGCCCACTTTCACCAGTTGGTCCGCTAAATATTCCACGCGATCGATGCCACGCGCCGCTAGAGGCTTTTCGATGAAGCCGAGGTCAGCATCGTGATTCAAAATCGCGGTTTGCACAGCTTGCGAGTTAGCCACATTGACACTGAAGGCAATATGGGGAAACTGCTGATTCAGTGCTGGCAAAATCTTCGGCAACAAGTACATCGCAAAACTGTGCGAGGCGTATAGGCGCAACTGTTGATGGGCAGGCCCGTGACTCAAATGCACTTGCACATCATCCCATGTCGCCAAGATCTCACAGGCTTTTTCATACAACGTATCTGCCGCAGGCGTTAGTCCAACCGCCCCGCGGCCATTGCGAATAAACAGCGTCGTGTGCAGTTGGGCTTCGAGTTGTTTGATTTGCGCCGAGACGGTAGGTTGGGCAATAAACAGCATGCCGGCAGCTTTAGAAAAACTCCGCGTCTCATAAACCAGTTTAAAGGTGGCCAGATTATTCATATGAACTCCGATCAGTTTTCTTGATAGCTAGTATTATCGCAATTAATCCCATTAATTGCAAATTCCCGGTATCATTAAACTCATCATTAAACATGAAGGAGTTCATATGGAAACCACAACCACCACTTCAAAAACCCGCGCCATTATACCGGGACTATCACTTTCGATCTTAGTGGCGATCATCGCCAAGCTGCTCGGCTTACTATTGCCGCAAATTGGCGGCGCGACGATTGCCATTTTACTGGGGATCGTCTTAGGTAATGTGTATTTCAAACAACCAGGCTTGGCCGTTGGGACAAAATTTGCTGAAAGTCGCCTGCTGGAATATTCGGTCGTTTTGTTAGGGCTCACCGTCACCTTTCAAACCATCGGCCAAATGGGCTGGCGCGGCTTGATTTATGTCTGGTGCGAAATGACTATTGTAATTTTTGGGGCCTACTTACTCGGCCGCAAATTAGGCTTTTCCGAAACCGGCGCGTTAATGATGGCTGGCGGCAATGCCGTGTGCGGCTCCAGTGCCATCGGGGCCATCGCGCCTGCCATTGGCGCTGACGACGAAGAAAAAGGTCAGATCATCACTTTAGTTAACTTGCTTGGCACCGTGATGATGTTGACACTGCCCTTTTTAGGTGTGGCAGTATTCGGCTCAAACCTACTGGCCAAAAGTGCGCTATTAGGCGGGACCTTGCAATCCGTCGGCCAAGTCGTTGCTGGTGCCAGTTTGTTGAACGCCCAAACCGTGCAATATGCGATGCTATTTAAAATCACGCGCATCATTATGTTGGTCGTGGTGGTCACCGGTTTTGAACGTTTTGCCAAGCGCAACCAAACGCAAACTACCCAAACAGCTAAGAAGCGCCTGCCGATTCCTTGGTACGTACTCGCCTTCTTGATTTTGTGCTTGTTGAATTCTTTCATGAACTTGCCTGACTTGTTCAACAGCTCAGCGCACAATGTTTCTGGCTGGTTTGAAACCACGGCGCTGGCGGCGATCGGGTTGCGTTTAAACTTCGCCAAATTCATGCAACAAGGCAAAAAGTTTCTGTTATATGGCTTAGGCGTCGGGTCGATTCAAATTATCGCGGCCTTAAGCTTGTTGAGTTTGCTTCATTTACACTAAACCAAAATCGCGTCAGACCTTCAAACTGGTCTGGCGCGATTTTTTACGGAAATTTGTCAAATGGTGTTGAAGGATAGTTTTTATCCTTTGAAGGTCTCCCCGACCGTGGGAGGCTTTTTTGTTATTTAATTGTTTAAGGAACTATGATGGATGCAGGGATAATGGTATTTTCGG
>NZ_BAAFZI010000121.1:0-2080 GCF_045862175.1 Lacticaseibacillus salsurae
ACCTTGCGTCAACGCCGGATACAAGCCCATCACCGACAAGTCAAACGAATAAGGGGCTTGGCTCAACACTTGTGCATGTTTTGGCAAATCAAAGCTGTTCATCCAATTGACAAAGCTCAACAGGTTGTTGTGTGAGATCTGAACGCCTTTAGGCTGGCCAGTGGTGCCTGAGGTGAAAATAATGTAAAACGTGTCATCCCCAGCAACTGGCGTCAACCGTGCTGAATGAGCGCGACTAGCCGCAATGGCTTGCGTATGCGCATCTAAGACAGGTGTATGCATTTGAAGCGGCAAATCTGCCACGGCTAAAATCATGGCCGGCTTGGCGATGCTTTCGATCATGGTCAAGCGCGTTTGGGGTGAATGGGTGTCCACCGGAATGTAGGCATGCCCAGCTTTCACACAAGCCAAAAAGGCCACAATGGTTTCAAAGCTTTGATCGCAATACACCATGATCGGAGATTTTTCAGGTAAATCACAACCAGTAATGGCTTGCGCTAAATGCGTCGATGCAGTGCTGAGTTGTTGATAATCATAAGTTTGGTCATTGATTTGGTAGCATACTTGATGCGGTGCCACTTGGGCTTGTGCATCGATAGCTTGAATAATGTCTGTGATCAAAATAAGCCTCCAAGTAACTAAAATTCGTTATAAATAAAGTGACTGCCACCCACGCCACGGTAGCTGTAGAGATACACCAGAAGTAATAAAATCGCGGCATAAAACAACGTGCGTAAAATGAAAGTCACCACTGGTCGTTGAAAAAATTGTTTCAATTGCTTACTCCTTAGTCGATAGTCGAAATCACAAAACTTGGACCACCTGGTTTACGCCGTTGCCAAAGCGTCAGGCAAACGCCTAATAAAATAACATTACCGACCGTTGCCCCCAACGGCCAAAAACTCAATGCGATCACGATCACCACCGCAACACCCCACAATACCCAAGGCGGGGCTTGGCGTTTCGGCAGCGGGCCGATCCACGCTAGGCGTTTTTGTTTAAAACCGATGTCTTGTAAATCACTTAATGCAAAAGCATGTCGGCTGGCACCTTGCAATAAGGCGCGCTTGACTTGAACCGTGAACGCACAATCACGAAACAAATCGCGATGCTTGCTGGCAAAGCCTACCACCTGATAGCCCCCAACCACCAACGCATCGATCATCGTGGCAAAAGTGTCGATCATCGTCACTTGCTCTGGGTCGATCACCACATAAGCATCGGCAGCAATTGACGCCAAGCCTGCTTGAACCGCAGCGTCGTAGCCAAAATTCCGAGACAGCCCTAATTTGTGGGTATTAGGCGTGCTAGCTTTTAATTGGGCGATTTCATCAGCCACAGCCGGACTGGCCCCATCATCGATCAGCCATAGTCGAAAGTTAACTTGCGGCCATAACTTGGTACAAATATCGATTTGGGCTTGAACTGCCGCCATGATTTGAGATAAATGTTGTGGTCGATAGCACGGCATCAACAACGCGATTTGCATGAAAGCTCCTTTCCAACAAGTTTTTGAATGACTTCAGTGTACCGACTTTGCTGCGAGTCATCCCCTTAATCTTGTTGAAATTAACCTGAGAATTTCTCAGAATCGCGCTCAGTTTCTAAATGGCAGTCAACTTCAAAACGTCAATCATGGCTTTTCACGGCAAATAAAACCTGGATTATTCACCTCGGTATTTGGTACATGAAATCGCATCTGGCCGGTCTGAAAGCAACGTTTGGAGCGTTGCGAATACTGACTGAGCGGAGAAGTTGGTGATCGATGCACCACGAACAGACCGACCCAGTTTTCGGCTCGACGCACGACCTATTCAGTTATTCAGTTCAGGTTGCCAACTGATGGACTTCGTCCATGAGCCGACTAAACCAGTTCTTGTAAACATAGTTAGAAGCAAGATGAATCACCACACGACGGGCGTGCCAAGTAATCCTACCGGCGATGTGAAAGAGACTGAACCGTAGCGAGGAGATGGTTGAACGACGGTCTTCCGAGACAAAGAGCTGTTTAAAGAGCTGAACCAGGTTATAGGCAATACCGGTGATCAAGGCTCGTGCAGTGTTCCGTGCAAAAGTTGAG
>NZ_BAAFZI010000122.1:0-2048 GCF_045862175.1 Lacticaseibacillus salsurae
TGCATCAAGACGATACCTCTTTCATTAATTGTGTAGGAACTTTAATGATAACAGGTCGTATCGACTTGGTGTTTTTTATTTTGTCTGAGTGCTAACGATAGTGGCTAACTTGATTGTAAAACGCGGGAACGATAATTAAAACGCGATTTTCGAAAAAAATATCGAACTTTTAACGCAAAGAATATTCGCGAGTTTTGATCATTTAAATTATTAAGACGACTGACTAGAAACGCCTTGGCACCGGCGCCAAGACACCCATCTACGCTTCGCCAGGTAAAAAATGAGCGGCAAGGTGTCCCCTCCGCTCATGCTGACTGAAAACCAACTGGTCCGGATTGGTGCCCACAACTTCACGCTGATCGTCACCATGACCAGTCGCTGCTGTATTTGCAAAGGATTCTTACTAATCCTGCATTGTATGGGGTCATTTGAGGCACATACTAGAATCATTATTAATAAGGAGATGGTGCTGATGTCGATCGATTTACGCGACGTGCAAGCAGTTTATAAAGATGCTGGCGATAATATTATTTTTGCGACGATGGATCTGTTGCGACAAGACCCAGCTGACGACCTTGAAGCGATCCAAGATCTGGCAGAACATTTGCCTGCTTTTGAATCGTCGTTGAATGTCCGCTACCCAGAAAGTGGCCTGGCGGTAGCTTTTGGGTTATCCCGAAAAGCTTGGGACTACTTATTTCCAAACCAGCCACGGCCGGCAGAACTAGAAGCCTTCCAGCCGATCGTCGGTCCAAAATATACCGCACCAGCCACGCTGGCAGACTTGTTCTTCCATATCCGCGCGAAAAATTCTGCAGTGCCTTTTGAATTGATGAGTCAAGTGATGACACGCTTACGCGAACATGTGACAGTGATCGATGAAACTCACGGCTTTCGGTATTTTGAAGGTCGCGCGATCATTGGGTTTGTTGATGGCACCGAAAATCCCAGTGCCTTAGACACGCCAGATTACGCGGTGATCGGCGACGAAGACCCAACGTTCATCAATGGCTCATACGCTTTTGCCCAAAAATACGACCACGACTTAGATGCCTGGAACCGCCTGAAAACCGAGGAACAAGAAGCCGCGATCGGTCGCAAAAAGTTCTCTGATGTGGAACTGGAAGACGAACAAAAGGCCCAAAACGCGCACAACGTGGTCTCTCAAGACAACAACGGCGGCGTGGAACATAAAATCGTGCGGATGAATGTGCCATATAGCGATCCGGTCAAAGGCGTTAACGGGACCTACTTTATCGGTTACGCACGGCATTGGACCGTAACCAAGCGGATGCTTGAAGGCATGTTCAGCAAGTCTGATCGGTTGCTGGACTTCTCCACACCAGTCAGCGGCGAAGTGTTCTTCATCCCTTCACGACATCTACTTGCCGCGATCGCCAACGACGAAACGTTCATCTAATACGCAAAATGACCGCGCAACCAGATCATGGCTGCGCGGTCATTTTTTCATCTATTTAAAAGTAGTTCAGCGGATTTAAGACTTCAAACCACAACATCCAAAAATCTTCCCAGAAATCCACAGCCTTGCGATGCCGTAAATGCCGCCAAAGCTTGCGGATCAGCGTTAATAACAGGCAAAACCCAGTCCACACCACGGCGATCACGACGATCCAGCCTAATATCTGTACCATGGCACACCTCACAAAAAAGTTTTTTGCGCGAATCAAATAATCGTTATCCAATTGTAGATTATTGAACGGCTATTTGGACTTGATCACACCGCTGGTTTCACGGTTTCAAGCCATTATCGCATTTCTTGAAAGCGGTGTCTATCACTTTGCATCAGTTCCTTGGCGAGCCTATCAATTTCGCTGTTGGCCACAAATGTCGCCTAAAATTTCGCCGATCCAGTGAAATGGGTGTCAATACCATTGTTTATTAAAATATTTTTAGTTATACTTAGTGGCTGGTGAATTAGCCCTAACTTTCAGGCAAATCCACGATAACTTTGTAATCAATCTTCACCGCAGTCTTATTCTTTTTGGCAGTAATCGAAATTGGTCTACTTAAAACTGCGAGAAGATTTT
>NZ_BAAFZI010000123.1:0-1983 GCF_045862175.1 Lacticaseibacillus salsurae
GCTAGCTTTTGGTTTCGTCGCTTAGAGCATAGCACGGGTAGCCTTATAGGTGCCCTATTATTTTGTCATTTAAAACGGGCCTACACTCTTAGCGTTGGATTTCTCCAACACCAGAAAGTGTAGACCCGTTTTTTTGCGCATTTTTCTCAATTAGGGCTGGCTGATCTTGGTGCGCTTGACCTCATCAAACCACTTTTTCGCTTAAAGCATGACCTACAAAATTAAAAAACATGTTCTTTAAAAGAAAACACTTGCATACTCTAAGAAAAGCAGTTATGCTTGTTTTTGTGGAAAACGTTTTCTAACAAACGAATAAGGGAGTGTGTCAATGACAGCTCATATGCCAGACACGTTTTATTGGGGAAATTCAAGTTCGAGTATGCAAACAGAAGGGGCTGTATCCTTGGACGGCAAAGGACCATCTGTTTATGATCTGAAACAAGCGGGGCCAAACACCACTGATTGGCAAGTAGCGATCGACGACTACCATCGCTATGAAGAAGATCTGGATCTGATGCAAGCGATGCATATGAACATGTATCGCCTGCAGATCTCATGGTCACGGGTGGTACCAGATGGTGATGGTGCGTTCAACGAAGCTGGGATCGCGTACTATGATCGGGTGATCGACGCTTGTTTGGCACGCAAGATCACGCCAATGGTTTGTTTGTATCATTTTGATATACCGTTAGCTTTGGCAAAGAAATATAACGGCTTTATGTCGCGGCACACCGTTGATGCGTTTGTCCGCTTTGGACAAGCGATGATCACGCATTTTCAAGATCGGGTCAAATATTGGTTGGTGTTCAATGAACACAATTTGTATTTCACTGACGAAGCCTTTAATATTTCCGGTTATGTTGACGGACAACGCACGCTTGGTGAAATGTACCAGATCTTTCATCACACGATGTTGGCGCATGCCAGACTTGACGCTTTTGTGCATGAACAATATTCAGACGTCAAAATTGGCGGGATGTTAGCTTATACGCCAATCTATCCGAAAGATGCTGATCCGAAAACGATTTTTGCCGCCCGTCAGTTAGATGAGTTTTTGAACAATAATTTGAATTCTGCTTACGTTCATGGCCATTATTCACCAGAAGTATGGCGGTTTATCAGCAGCACCCAGTTGACGTTTGATTGGCAACCAGAAGATGCGGTGGTCTTAGCGCATCAGCACGCAGATTTTATTGCGTTTTCGTATTATCGCTCTGCCGTCGTCGATGCCAACAAGATTCCTGCTGGCACTCCGGTCAATCGCTACTTGGCGCATAGCTTTGAAGCCAATGAATTTTTGCCTCAAACGCAGTGGGGTTGGGCAATCGATCCGCTGGGGCTGCGCAATGTGATCACGAAGTTATACGACCAATATCAAGTGCCAGTATTCCCGGTCGAAAATGGGATCGGCTGTCGCGAAACTTGGGATGGCCAACACGAAATCGATGATATCGCGCGGATCGATTATCATCGCGCGCACATTCAAGCGATGCAAGCGGCCATGTTTGAAGACGGCGCAAAAGTTTTAGGTTACTTAGGTTGGGGGTTGATCGATATCCCCAGTTCACATGGGGACATGGAAAAGCGCTATGGTGCCGTGTATGTCAATCGCGGTAATCACGACTTGCGGGATCTGCGTCGGGTACCGAAGCGCAGTTTTAAGTGGTTTCAACAAGTATTTGGTTCAAATGGGGAGGAACTCTAATGGAAACTAATTCTAAATTTGGCAGTTGGGTCAACGATAAAATCATGCCACCGGTGATGAAATTCGTGAACACCAAAGCGGTCAAAGCCCTGCAAGATGGGATGATTTATTCACTGCCTTTTATCATCGTTGGTTCGATTTTTCTAATATTCGCAAATTGCAAGAACAAGTTAGCCACCCCATGGCACGACACCGTGAGATGAACTGTTATCTTTGATGAGTTGAGTTAGCTGGCTACGACTACCTTGGCAGCTCGTCGCTGAGCTCGAGCGCGCTCA
>NZ_BAAFZI010000124.1:0-1975 GCF_045862175.1 Lacticaseibacillus salsurae
TGCATCAAGACGATACCTCTTTCATTAATTGTGTAGGAACTTTAATGATAACAGGTCGTATCGACTTGGTGTTTTTTATTTTGTCTGAGTGCTAACGATAGTGGCTAACTTGATTGTAAAACGCGGGACGAAAACTTCTTAGCCGGAGGCACAAAGAAAATCGTTCACGGATCATATTCACGCCAGGGTACAGGATTGTACACTCATCATATTGATGAAAATAAAGTTTCGAACCTTTCATGTACTGATTCGATTCGAAAATATCAACCGGAGTATATTTACCAATTGAAAGCACACCTTGTTTATTGTAATCTAGCTGAGCATTTGGTGCTCCATGCATTGATTGCAAATGAAACTGGCGGGAGTCTTGGGTTTGGCGGCTATATCGGGTTTATTGGTGGAACGTTTCAGAACTGGTACATTCAGCAGAATGTTCCCAAAGACTGTATGCTGGAGCCAGCATACAGGGCGTCCTACGTGAACAAACGAGATGCGTTACGGTTACTTGATAAGATTGAACAGGGAAAGTTGATGCAGGTGTTAATTGATCACGGCGTAGATAAAAAACACTGGCGACGAATTAATTCAAAATCATGAAATGATTGAAACAATATTCGTGTTTGTTACCAGGTTTCATCATTGTATCAAATCGGGAATGTACAATGGGAAATGTTGACGAGAAATTCTAGAGTGCCGGGGGGAGCAACAATGTTTTTACAATCTATCAATTTATATAATTTTCGGAAATTTGTGGCGACACGTGATGGTCAACCCGGATTAACAGTCAAATTCCATCCAGGCTTAAACATTATTGTTGGTGAAAATGATTCCGGGAAAACTGCTGTTGTCGATGCTATTAAGATGTTACTTGGAACGGTTAGTGATGATAAAAACGCGATCCAAGATGATGATTTCTACTTTAATGGAACTGATTACTCGACAACCTTCGAAATCGACGCAGTTTTCAAAAAACTTAACTCACATGAAGCAGGAATCTTTTTAGAATGGCTTTCTTTTGGCGAACACAACGAGTATGAATTGCACGTCAAACTAACTGTTGAAAAGAAGACTAGTGAGGTTGGACGTCAATATCTGAATCGTAAATTAGTTGCGGGAGATGAAGGTGCCGAATCAGCATTACGAAGTGGCGCACTTTCGTACCTCCGTGTTACATACTTGAAGGCGTTAAGAAATGCATCGGATGAGTTGACACCAGGCTTTCGTTCACATCTGCCCCAGCTGTTAGCAGCTCACTCTGAGTTAAGTAACCATCCAGAAAATAAAGAATTGCTTGTAAAGGCTTTACAAGATACGAATAAAACAATCGAAGGGTACCTATCCAACGGGTTTCCTGTTTCGCCAAATCCATCGGAGGATGAAAGTCGAGGGATCCTTTCTGAAGGTGATCGACCGAATTCTTCAATTAATGGTGAGCTACATACTGTCCTCAGGGAACTTTTTGACAGACAAGATCAGGAGAAGAGTAGGACACATTTCCAGCTGGTGCAAGCTACCTTGAATCAAATTCTTAAGCAATTAAGTCTGAACTCGGAAAGCGTGAATTTGGGCCTTGGGAACTTGAACCTGTTGTACATCTCAACTGAACTCGCTTTGCTTAAAGATCACTCAAGATCTGTTATTTATGGTCCGAATATCATGTTGATTGAAGAGTTGGAGGCACATTTGCATGTGCAAGCTCAGATTCGTTTAATTAAATACATTGAAGACTACCTTCGAGATGTCAAGGCAGATTCCGCTCAGCAGTTTATTTTGACTTCTCATAGTATTGCGTTGACTGCGTCAGTCGATCAAAGGTCGTTGATCTATATGAATGCCGGACGTGCTTATTCGTAAGCAGGAGATAACAGCACGGATTTCCTAATCCGTTTCCCCGCAGTACACTAGCCTCATCAATTATGGTGAGGTATTTTTTATGGCAGATAAACCCGATATCGTCCAGATCAAGATCGATCAA
>NZ_BAAFZI010000125.1:0-1975 GCF_045862175.1 Lacticaseibacillus salsurae
GTTTGTTTGAAGCGACCAACCGGCAATGGTTAGAACCGATCGATCAAAAGAATTGCGACGAAGATATGGCCCCAAGCGGTCGCATCATCGACTCACAATTATCTGAACACCAAGCAGAAGGGTTTGCGGAAGGTTATACTTTGACCGGGCGGCATGCGTTGTTCACCTCTTATGAAGCTTTCTTACGCGTGGTGGATTCCATGTTGACGCAACACTTTAAGTGGATGCGCGAAGCCGCCAAAGAAGACTGGCACAAGCCATATCCTTCCTTGAACGTGGTATCAACTTCCACCAGTTTCCAACAAGACCATAACGGCTACACTCACCAAGATCCTGGTATTTTGACCCATTTGGCCGAAAAGAAAGGCGAATTCATTCGTGAATACCTGCCTGCTGACGCAAACTCCTTGTTGGCCATTTCACCAAAAGTCTTCACCAGCCAAAACACCATCAATTTGTTGATCACTTCCAAACAGCCACGGCCACAGTTCTACTCCATTGAAGAAGCCAAAGTTCTGGCTGAAAATGGCTTGAAGCGCATCGATTGGGCTTCTAATGATGACGGCGTGGAACCTGATGTTGTCATTGCCGCAGCCGGCACGGAACCCAACATGGAAAGTTTAGCGGCGATCAACTTGTTGCACGACAACTTCCCAGATCTGAAGTTCCGCTTCATCAACGTGGTGGACTTGTTGAAACTCAAGTCGCCTGACCGCGATCCGCGCGGGTTGTCGGATGACGTTTTTGATGAATACTTCACCAAAGACAAGCCTGTGTTCTTCCAATTCCACGGCTTTGAAGATCTGATCCGCGACATTTTCTTTGATCGTCATAACCACAACTTGCATGTGCACGGCTACCGTGAAGAAGGGGCGATCACCACGCCATTTGATATGCGCGTGTTGAACGAACTGGATCGCTTCCACTTGGCCAAAGACATCATCGAGCACGTCCCAGGTTACGCGGAAAAGTCTGCGGCCTTTGTGCAAAAGATGGATGACACGCTGCAATACCATCATGACTATATTCGCGATACTGGCGAAGATATTCAAGAGGTATTGGATTGGACTTGGCAAGAGATTAAATAACCAATATTCAATGCAGATGCGCCGACCTTAATGGCACATTTGCATGAAATGAGTCGAATACAGTTGAATAGACATCACAAGGGGAGCCGAGTTGGCTGAGAGTGGCGATGAACCAGACCCTTCGAACCTGTTCGTTAGTACGAGCGTAGGAATGTGATTCGAAACCCTTCTTTGATGTCTGTTGAAATCATATGGAGGGTTTTATTATGTTTAGTAAAGAACATGAGCATCTGCGTGTTTTGTTGGAAATTGCCTTAATCGCAGCGTTTGCAATGGCTTTGGAATATCTTCCACATAAAACTGGGATATCATCAGTAGAAATGAGCTATGGTTTGATTCCAATTGCAGTGATCGCACTTCGCCGCGGACTTTGGCCAGCAGTGGCAGCTGGCTTTACCTGGGGTGTTCTGGATGTCTTCTTGATTGGGCTAGGTGAAGGCAGCGTCTTAAATGTTTGGCAGGGACTTCTAGAATATCCAGTTGCATTTTCGGTCGTGGGGTTGATGGGACTTTGCTATAAGCCATTTCAAAAGGCTTTGCGCGCTGGCAATCGAGGACTGACCATCACGTGGGTTTGGCTGGCAGTACTATTAGGAACCTTTGCGAAGTATCTTTGTCACTTCTACGCCGGTTGGGTATTTTGGGGTGCATATGCCCCCAAAGGGATGCCAGCGTGGTTATATTCACTTTGGATCAATGGTATGTCTGGACTGATTGGTGGCGTTCTTGCTTGTGTGGTTGTCACTGTGTTGGCGGTTAGTGAAGGCGGCGAAGCGAATTGCCCAACTCGGCGATCTTTTTTACCCCATTCGGTGCTAAAATTGACACCACTCGGCGAAAGAATTGACCAAGAATTTCAAAAGTGGCATCGCTGAGCGTTTTCAGCG
>NZ_BAAFZI010000126.1:0-1840 GCF_045862175.1 Lacticaseibacillus salsurae
TGACCTTTACCCCTAAAGTTGGAACACAACTTTGGGGGTATTTGTATGACTAAGATTTCAGTAGAAACTTATATCGAAGCCGTAGAGTGTTATCTTACCAGCAACGAGTCAAAGAGACGGGTTGGTGAACGGTACGGAATCGCGGACATGTCTTTTCGAGTTCTCGTAGCAATCTATGAACAACACGGAAGAAAAGGGTTGATAGCGCCTCCAAAAACTACTGGCGAATTCCGTATCAATCTAGTAGAGTGGAAACAGGAGCACCACGCATCTATCACTGAAACTTGTGCGCACTTTGCCTTCCGCTCAATCTCGAGTATCGCAATTTGGGAACGTATTTACTTCACCGAGGGCAAACAAGCGTTACTAGCAAGACGGCAAGGAGTGAAACCTCATCGTCCAAGAAAGTCTACAACAACGGCTGAAACGCCTGGAAAAAGAGAATTTATCGTTGCGGATACAGAACGACGCCTTAAAAAAATTGGCAGCCTTGAGAAAGCAACAAAAAGACAAATCAGCGAAGTTATCATCGCACTCAAGGCCAAGTACAAACTAGCTGATTTGATCGATGCCTTACCTATCAGCATGTCCGTATTCCAGTATTGGCAAAAGAAACTGAGTCAACCAGATCCTGACGAAGAATTGAAGTCTCGTATCACGCTGGTTTTCGAAGCACACAATGGAAACTATGGTATCCCACGGGTAACACCAGAGGTTCGGGCAATGTATGCGGCAGAAGGCCGCCAAGAGCCAAATCATAAACGGATTCAACGTGTGATGCATGACATGAATGTGCATTGCCAAAAATATGGCAAACGCACTCGCAAGTATGACTCCTCTAAAGGGCCTTCTGGTAAGAAAGCAAAGAACAGACTGAGCCGGCGCTTCATGACCGATCGACCATTACAGAAGCTTGTTTGTGATGTCACAGAACTACAAGCTGGTAATGGCGAAAAAGTGTATCTAGAAGTCATCAAAGATCTCTACAGCAACCGAATCTTGGAATGGGAACTATCAACACATCCAACTCTTAAGTTTAGTACGGCGCCATTAGAGCGATTGGTAGCAGTCTTGCCTAATACTGGGTATCAGGTCACGTTACATACCGACCAAGGGTGGCAGTATCAGCATCGTAATTGGCATCGACTTTTACATGAAGGCCGTATTCGGCAAAGTATGTCCCATCGCTCGACGTGCCTCGACAATGCGGCCTGTGAAACGGTATTCAACAAGCTCAAAGCGGAAATGACACCAGCCAAAGACTGCGCCGATGCGAACGTATTAATGACCACAATTGATGAATGGATCAACTACTACAATGAGGATCGAATTCAGACTCGCCTTGGTAGTATCGCCCCAAGAACCTATGAACAACGTTGTCAAATCAAGTACCAATTCTACATTCAGTCCAATGGTTATAAAGCTAAGGAGAACATATGATGACAAAGCGGAAACGACAAACATTTCGGGCGTTAGAAAGATTTGAAGGCTTTGCGGCTTACTGTAATCCACAAGACCCTAACACAAAGCTTTATTGGATCAACAAAGGCGATACCTACGAAACCTCCCGCGGTATCTACAGTGATGACTATGTAGGTGCCATCATTATCGTAGAATCATTCGGTGAGGTTCAAGTCGATGGTGTACATATTCTTGAGCATAGCGAACCCATTCCAGTATCCGAATATGATCAACTTCACCCATTTGTCGGTAAGGTTGATCCGGAAACTGGTGAATGGAAAGGTTCCGGTATCGAAACGTTATTTTAAAACAAGACAGCTCTCAGTGAACTGCCTTGCAGGTAAATCGAATTCAGTTCCAACAAATTGGGTAAAGGTCA
>NZ_BAAFZI010000127.1:0-1802 GCF_045862175.1 Lacticaseibacillus salsurae
TGAAGGCGGCGAAGCGAATTGCCCAACTCGGCGATCTTTTTTACCCCATTCGGTGCTAAAATTGACACCACTCGGCGAAAGAATTGACCAAGAATTTCAAAAGTGGCATCGCTGAGCGTTTTCAGCGATGCCACTTTCAGTTTTATGGGAGCTTGTCTCCTCGGCACTTACCCAGGTATTTCACGATGACTTCTTTTCCATATTCGAAAAGCTCGTCATCCGTCAATTTATCGTTATTTTCCCAGATAATGTCCACCAGTGCGTCGCCAAGCACGTTTTCCCAGTCTTCCATTGCGTCTGTATGTGCATAGAACAGCGCCAATCGTTGTTCCAGTTCTACTGAAATCATGCAAATTCGCCTCCGATTCCATACCGCTCGCGCATCGATTTGTCGCCTTGGATAAGGAGCTTGTAAGAATCGTGGACGATTCGGTCAAGGATCGCATCCGCAATCTGTGGATTTCCCAGCTTACTATGCCAGCCTTCCGGCGCGAATTGAGTACAAAAGATTGTTGAACCACGCTGACTTCGATATTCGATCAACTCAAGAATAGTCTGAGCTTGTTCATCGTTGATCGGCGTCAAAAGCCACTCATCGATGATCAAGAGTTCAACTTTCTTGTACCGTTCAATAATCTTATGAAAGTCACCGTTTGCCTCATGCTTCGCTACAATCAAATCATCAATCAGTTCGGGAAGACGCACATATTTTACTTTATGAAACTGATGGCAAGCCTCAATCCCCAAAGCTGTCGCCAACCATGTTTTCCCGTTACCTGAAGCACCCATTAAGATGACGTTATGGTGCTCTTGAATATACGTGCCAGTCGCAAGGCGTTGAATCAAGTTCCGATCCAACTTACGATCCGGCAAGTAATTGATATCAGCTATACATGGCTCATTCGTCCGAAAATTTGCACTCTTGATCAGTCGATTCAGCCTATTTGACTGAAGGCTTGCGTAAGCCGCATCAACGAGTAACTTGAACCGATCATCAAAGTTCATTGATCGATATTCTGTGTTGCTTTCCTGTGCTTCCAAGGCATTTGCCATAGAGGTAAGCTTCATCTGCCGTAACTTCCGTTGAGTTTCGTCATTTACCATTAGTCATTTCCTCCAAAGTATGCTGCACCACGAGTAAAACCGTAGTCGGGTTCGTTAATCGTCTTTGGTGCTGGAATCTTTTGACTTTTCATAACCCGTTCAACTACGGACACCGTCGGTGCGGTCGCAATTTTCATCACGGTCGTACACGCGGCTTCGATTTCAATAGCTGCGTATTTTCTAGCTAAGCCTTTGAATCGAAAAGCTGCACTTAGACCTTGTTTTTCACTTGCCGCCGATTTAAGTAGATATCGCATTACGGCAAGCGTATTGATGCCAACCTCTTCCGCCCAAGCTAATGCGTTCTCAGGTGTATGATCGACGAACAGTTTATGTTCTGCTGGCAAATGATCGTGATTGGTTGAAAATTGCCCGAATTTACCGGTTAGTCGTTTATGGGAGGCAATTCGATTACCTTTGTAGAAAACTTCTACGATATCTTTCGTCACCTTGATATCCACTTTAGATGAGATATACTCGTAAGGAACAGAGTAAAACTGACTTTCCACGTTGATGTGGTAGTCTAATTGCACGATGGCAGTCCGCCAACTGGCCATCGTATAAGCTTGAACAGGTAATGGTCGCAAGGCAAAGCTTTCTTCGTCATGAAACGCCGAAAGGCGACTACCTTGTTTATATTTCTTTGTGAATGGCCGTTCGTTGAACTCCTTGAGTTTGATGCGAACGGCCTTATTTAA
>NZ_BAAFZI010000128.1:0-1608 GCF_045862175.1 Lacticaseibacillus salsurae
GCTTAGTGTAAAGTATTCCTCGGGAGGGAAAAGTAAGTAATAGGATAACCCCGAAAAACGGTTTGACAAAAGAAGACCGCTTGTCCTCTAATTGAGTTACCACACAACAAGTAGAGAGAAGCGATCTTCCATGGAACCAATTGTAGCAGTAGCGAGTGAATTATTGAAGTCCACCGAGTCATTTATTCAATTTGAGGAGGGATTGATTCCACTTATCGCTCAACTAGTTTGTGCGGCGGTAGCGCAAGCACTAGAAGCATTCGATGCCGATCTGTGTCTTGGTAAAGCAGATTGGCAAATTGCACGTAAGGACAAGCGTGCGATCCAGTGTTTGTTTGGCACAGTCCAGTTTGAGCGCCGCTTGGTAATCGACGCTTCTGGTGTACAAAGTTATCCACTTGATCAAGCGTTAGGAATCCCGCGGAGTCGGCGGTATTCCCCTTTATTTATGGCGCGCGTCGCCGAGTTGGCTTCAGGTACGGTATTGCGAACAGTAGCCAAAGCAGTATCAGCGTTGACCCCAGGTTCAATTAGCTTCCAGACGGTGGGCAAGCTGTATCAAGAAGTTGGTCGAGATATCGCCGAGGTCGAGCAAGTTGAAGCCGCCGCCAAGCCCGCGCCGAAATCTGAACGCGCAAGCGTCCCAGAATTGTTCATCGAAGGCGACGCCTTTGAAATCAAGATCAAGCATCATCAACGGATCAACGTTCATCGCTTGCAGGTCAGCGAAGGCGTCTATGTGAATGGAAAGCGGCATATGCTTATCAATCGGCACGTTATTAGTGGTTTGGATCGCGAAGTGGTCTTCAATCGGATGAAGGCATACTTAGAGGCATGTTATGACTTGACCAAAACGTTGATCATCAGCGGCAGCGACAACGGCAGTGGCTATGAACCGGACGCTTTTAGCGTCTTTGCCCGCGGTCACAAAGGTCAAAAGCAACACGTGCACATTCTTGATGTTTATCATCTCAATCAAAAGCTTAAGCAGCGCTTCAGCGCCATGCCTGCGGAGCTGAAAACCAAACTTCGCACCGCAGTTTTTGGCGGTAATTGGGAGCAAGTGGAACTGGTCATGGATACGGCAGAATCGATCGCCGCTGAAATTGAAGATCAAGACGTAGTGGAAAATGTCACTAGTCTTCGCAAGTATCTGGACCGCAACTGGATGAATATCGTGCCGATCGCAGACGACAAATGGCGCCATACAGGCCTAGGAAGCTGCGAGAGCAATCATCGTGCTTATACGTATCGGCTTAAAAAGCAAGGCCGAAGTTGGAGTGTAGATGGCCTGCGTTCAATGCTTTACGTTATTGACGCGGTTCAAAACAAGGAATTGAGTCTGAAACTCAGTCAGACCTCAACGTTTGACACGCCACAAGAAACGTCAGCGTTAGAGCCAGTACAGATCCCAGCAGACTTTAAGTTGAAGGCCCTGTTCAAGACGGGAAAACACCTAGACCACGATGGCGCATGGCATGGAGTCATCTCCACTCAAGGTGTAGCAAGCTCAGGGTTGGCCAAATTGGCAGCGTCACTTAATCAGGTCGGATAGAACCTATCATTTGGAACTCAATTTACTGGAACCGAGAAAAACTTGACACATAC
>NZ_BAAFZI010000129.1:0-1603 GCF_045862175.1 Lacticaseibacillus salsurae
TTTTTTCTACCATTAGTCAAGCACTAATGTTGATTTAATCACGTTTTCTTTTACGTTTAGATGGATCACATTTCTTGTTATTAGAGTAATCATCCGTTCATACTGCTGATTTTTGAGTTTGAGGGTAAACCAAATAGACCTTTGGCATTTTCATTTTTTGCCTAAGGGTTTACACTATTCACGTAGTCAGATTGGTTGGCGCTGGACGCCGTATTGATACAACTGACTCGTTGTCACGAGATGATAAATCGTTCGTAGAAGGCGACTCATCGCGGCGACCGCAACTTTCTTTGAGCCAACGGTTTTTCCGTTGACCACGGGAAGTTGCTTTTTTCGTTTCTGATAGAAGTCGTTGATGTGATTTGGTTTCGTCTTAGCGGCACTGGAAATGTTAGTGATCGCCCGATACAAGACCGCTCTAGCAATATGATTGCCGCGTTTACTGATCTGATCAGACGCGATGTAGTTTCCCGACTCATAGTGACGCAGATCGATCCCAACAAAGGCATTCAACTTGTTGCTACTTCCGAAGCGCCGGATATCGCCGAGTTCACCAATAAGGCGCACTACTGTTTTTTCCGCAAATCCAGGAATACTCATGAGAATTTCAAACTCTGGTAGACCCTTAGCCAACTGAACCATTTGATTAATGATCTGATCCTTATGAGCTTCCCGTTCCGTTACTTGTTTGGCGTGATAACGCGTTTGTTCAAGCATTGGTGAATCAATAGACTCGGCCGGATATGAAGCTTTTGCGAGATTCAGAAGTTTAGTTGCGATAGCTTTCAGTGCTGCTTTCCCGTGATGAGAAACCACACTTGATATCTGTTCATAGACGTCTTCCGGCGTTTGTTCGTTTAAACAATCGGCGTGTGGATACAGCTGTACGATTGTCCAGTACATCTTCCCAGTAGGCTTGGACAAGAGCTGTTCAAGCTCTGGAAACGTCAACTGAGCACTGCGGTGAAGTCGATTCTTCTCACGTACCAGGTCGGAGTTTACCTCTTGATAGAAGCGACTTAGATTCATCAAGTCCCGATAAACCGGTTCTTGATAATAAGTGAGTCGACGCTTGAAGATCAACTGCGTCTGCGCTAAGTGTAAGGCATCGTTCTTGTCGGTTTTTCGCGTACGCAAACCATCTAACTGCTTCTTAGCGGCTAGCGGATTGAGTTGGGAGTATCGATACTGATGATCATCTAAGAAGCGCCTGAGGCGTTGTGAGTAGACTCCAGTAGCTTCGAAGACGATTTGAGGTTCTCGATATTCCTGCAAGTGTTTGAGTAACTCCTGAAACCCAAACCAGTCGTTGTTGATTTTCGATTGCCATACAGTGGTATCGTCGTTGATTACAGCGACATTGGAAGTAGCCTTACTAACATCAATACCAAATACAATTGCCATTATGAGCACCATCTTTCTAGGGTTTTTTACGGATTTGCACCATCATTCTAATTTTCAATACACGACCTCAAGGCCAACAGACTACCAACAGATTATGTGATGGTGCAGTGAAGTTGCCATTTTTGTTTGCGACGTCTAGCGCCAAAAAAACCTACGACAGGTCAACTTCACTACCACTTTACGCCTAAACGAAAAGTGG
>NZ_BAAFZI010000130.1:0-1599 GCF_045862175.1 Lacticaseibacillus salsurae
GGTAACGTCTAAAGTTCTATGAAACCAAGTCCAAAACCGGATGTTCAAGGAGGGGGCGACCGTTATTGTATTGGATCGATGTTTGGTAGTCCAGCGAGCTTAACTCATTCGTTGCTTCCTACTGGATCTTGCTCATATTATCTGTTTCAGGGTACAGAAACTAAGCTCTAGCTGTTCTGATTTTTCAGAATATCTAAGCTGCGGTTGGTAGTTGAGATTGCGCCAGTTCGATCAACGCCAGCCACTTGTCGGGCATTCGCTCAAACGGCCGAAGCTGTGGTAATTCCACTGGAACGCGGTAACGTAGCGCTTCATGAGGTCGTAAGAAGTTGTAAGCGGCTGAATAAAGTGCTGTGTAACTCGCCGAGCCCGTGGCAGAACCAAAGCCAGTACTTGAACGGTAATTCTCTTTGTAGGAGCGATTCAAACGCTCAATGGTTTGCTTCAAGAAACGGTATTCACGACTGATCTCGTCTTTGTTTTCAAGGCCGACGACCTGATGAATGCCAAACTTGATGCCCTGTTGAGCGAAATAGATCTGCGCAACTTGGTAGATCGGGTTCGCGTCGACTACAAAGTTAAGATTCTCAGGGATCTTAGGCATCTTTTGAAGCACTTGGTTGATCGCAATCACCGCTGATTCTGTTGTGCGATTAGGCGTCACGTAGTCAGCGAGAATAAGCTTACACTTGGCGTCGTAGAAGTAGAAAATGTAGTTCCACTTACCTTTCACGCGCACGTAAGTCTCGTCGCCGACGATCTGGTCAGACAGTTTGTAAGGATAGTTTGCCCAGAACGGTCGGACAACAGCGGCGACTGCCATTTCGTAGTTGTGAATGGTTTGATGTGAGATCTTGACGCCGTGGATATCGTACATGATCGCCGCCGTTCGACGCGCCGACAGGCCATAGTTGATGTGATAGGTCAAAACAAGGCCCAGCACTTCAGGACTGGCCTGAATACGGCTGAGATCTACCGGTGCTTGAATTGGCGATTCCGGTGCGATGCCTTTGAGTTCAAAGTTGTAGGTTCGCCAAGTGTAACGCACCTTGTGTGCAGTTGGATGAACGTTGAAGTCGGCGACTTCGGCTGGCGACATTGAGGCAATCGTGCCCAACCGAAATGAGCACTTGTCGTTATAACAACACCAGACGTCAAACTTGGTCCGGCGGTTGTGAATACTCAAGCGATTCTGGCAATAAGGACAACGTAAAGCAACGGTCTTGTTCTTCTCGGCGTAGCCGTCTTGAAACTTGAACTGACAGACCTTGCACTTCAGCTGGCCACCAGCACCGTTATTGGCGTAGAGATAATCTTGTGGCGCTTGGCACCGTGGACAGGCTTGAGTCTCAAAGCTGACTGGCTTACGCCGTCTGACTGGAAGGATCGGCTTGCCATTCTTCTCAAGCGCTTCGGCTAACAATTGCTGGTAGTCGAGCTTTTCAGGTCCAATATCGGCTTGAAGTAGTGGCAGTTTCTCATCAACTTGAAACTGATTGAACCGTTTGAACACAGGCTTATCAGCCCTTGGCAGTCGTGAATGATCAAAGATTTCAGCCAGCTGAGCCAAAAGTACCAAGATAATTTGTCTTTGGAGCT
>NZ_BAAFZI010000131.1:0-1584 GCF_045862175.1 Lacticaseibacillus salsurae
GGTCGCCAACTGATGGACTTCGTCCATGAGCCGACTAAACCAGTTCTTGTAAACATAGTTAGAAGCAAGATGAATCACCACACGACGGGCGTGCCAAGTAATCCTACCGGCGATGTGAAAGAGACTGGATTTAGGTCAAGGTTTGAGACAACATCTCTCGATAAAAATTTGGTCAATGCAAAATGCCCTTTAGGTCATTTTGCAGGACATTCCGTGGCCGACGCGTTGTTGCACAACCCATCGACCGCGGAACGTGTTGCTTCAAATTCAACTGGGCTCTTCATGCCTAGCCGTCCATGAATTCGAACGCGATTGTACCAGTGCTCAATGTATTCGAATACGTGACGTCGCGCGATTATCAGGCTAGGATAGTGGTGCTTATTGACGTAATATTCTTCCTTCTTGAAGGTGGCGTGGAACGATTCAATCATCGCATTGTCGTACGGCGTTCCTTTGTGACTGTAAGAGTGTGTGGCGCCGACGTACGTTAACTGACGTTCAAATTCAGCGCTAATAAACTGGCTGCCTAAGTCGGTTTGGACAATCAAACCGTCATAAACATCACGATTCGAAATTGCGTTACCAAATGCGTTCAAAACAAGGTTCACCGTCATGTCTGGGCCATACGCGTAACCGACAATTCGTCGCGAGTACAAATCCATGAAAGTGCACAAGTATGTCCAACCATCCTTCTGGGTGTGAATGTAAGTTATATCGCCTGCCCACTTCTGATTAATAGTGGTTGTTGAAAAGTCCTGGTCCATCAAGTTATGCCGTTCCGCGACGGGATTAGCCGCGGAACTTGCCCGCCATTTGCGCTGAATAATTGAGTACAAACCTTCCTCATGCATCAGCTTCTGAATGTACTTTTGACTGACATGGTCTGTACGCTGTTTATTAATCGCTGCGGTGAGCTTAGGTGCGCCATATCGCCCCTTCGAGTTAGCATAAGCGACGTGTAGCTGCGCTCGAACCTCATCTCGACGCTTTTCAGTCGGAGTAGGCACGTGGTTGATGTGTCGGTAGTACGAAGCGCGTGAAACAGACAAAGCCCGGGTGGCGAGGCTGATTGGCACGTCATTTTCTTGGATAAAGGCATACAATTCGCGGTTCGACACTATCTTTTCTGCGCGAAGATGCCTAATGCTTTTTTTAGGATTTCGTTCTCCTGTGTGGCAAGGAGAAGATCGGCCTTGAGTTGCGCGACCTCAGCGCTTGATACTTGGCGATCCTCTTCCTGACTAGCATCAGTAAACCATTTCCCAAGTGTCGCCACTGGGACATCGTAGTCTTTACTGAGTTCAGCTGGACCCTTCCCCGCATTGTGCAGTTCAATCAGCATATCCTTGAAATCTTGTGTGTAGCATTTTGGCATGACGTTTCCCTCCGTACTTCAATCCTCTATGAAGTCATTATACTTGAGAGAGACCTTGTCTCACATATGACCTTACCACCAAACTGAACCGTAGCGAGGAGATGGTTGAACGACGGTCTTCCGAGACAAAGAGCTGTTTAAAGAGCTGAACCAGGTTATAGGCAATACCGGTGATCAAGGCTCGTGCAGTGTTCCGTGCAAAAGTTGAG
>NZ_BAAFZI010000132.1:0-1574 GCF_045862175.1 Lacticaseibacillus salsurae
TGTCAAGCGTTTTTCGACTTTGTCCAATAAATGAGTTGTTATTTGCTCGTTTGATAGACGACGTGATTTGCTTCATACACGTTCATGCCTCTTGAAACCAAGAAGTCCCGGTAATTCATCAAACGCCAGGGGTGTGTGATGGCTGGTGCCGATGGTTTCTTGGTTTTCTTTCTGGCTGGCGTTTCGATAATTACTTCAAACGCCGGCGAGTGAGCTTCATGGCGGCGAAGTCGACGTAACTCAAAGATATTGTCAGCTTTGTCTGTTGCGTATAATTTGCCTGTATAAGTCTGAATCGCCAGAACTTTAGTTTTTGGTGGGAGACAAATCAGTTCATCATCTTTGTACGTTTGATAAGTAACGGTATCAAGCTGTATAGTATGGCCTTTGGAGATCGTTCGCTCACGAGGAATGATTAGAGTTCGCTCAATTTCTGTCTCTGGGAGTTGTGTATCGTACACAGACGTGATACCTTCAGATGGAAGTGCAAATTGGTCATTGAAGCGTGGTAGATATGTTTCTAAGAACTGATTAGCTTCTTCACGTGATAAGATCTCTGCCAGTTTAAGCTCGCTGCGCAGGCGGCTCTGGAAGGTCTGAATCATTCGTTCTATTCGTCCTTTAGCTTGCGGAATACTAGTTACTGAGAGTTGCGTTCCCAGTGTCTGGCAGGCATAGCCAAAGGTCGTAAGTGGGTTCTCCAATCCGGGGACACCCGCTTTTTTATTGGAGTTAAAGACGGTCCGACGATCCGTTAGGATTTCATAAGGGACTCCGTGCTGTCTCAAGATTTGGGCAAAGACTTGGAAATATCCCTGAAGCGTTTCTTGATCTTCAAACCAAGCGCCAACAACTGTGCCGGAGGCATCGTCTACTGCGAGATGTAAGGTGATTTTAGGATGGTCTGAGCCGAGCCAATACTCTTGAGAACCATCCATCTGAATCAACTCGCCAATGTTCTTCTTTCGAGCACGAGAAGGATGCGCTTTGATCGGATCGACGGGCTCAACGGCTTGAAGTGTTTGAAGTTCACGTTTAGATAAAGGTTTGGCTTGTGTTTCTCGTTTCTTTAGCTCTTTGCGAACAGCGCGCTTCGTTGCTCGGTGAGCCTTAGGCGATAAACAGTGACGCTCTCGCAATATCCGGCGAACAGAGGATTCAGAGATTTGAATCTTTTCACGCTCGATCAGAAATTCATGGAAGTGTTTAATATTGAACCCCTCGTATTTCGTGGTATAAAGCTTAACGATTTGATTCTTAGTGTGGACTGAGATTTTATTGGCAGGGGTCTTTCCGGCATTGCCATGACGAAACGCTGACTTACCGGACTGGGCATACTGGGTAGTCAGGCGACGTACTTGACGATCACTCAGGTTAAGGGTAAGACACGCACGGGCTCGCGAAGAGCGGTGCTCGGCGACGTTTTTGATAACTTTGTACTTTTGATCCTCTTTCATGGTTAGGACAACCTCTTTCATGTGAATCCCTCCTAAAGCATTAATAATGCCACAGAGGGTGTGGGTTGGACAAAGTCGGTTACTTCTTACTTAAGACTTTATCGCTGGCGAACGACA
>NZ_BAAFZI010000133.1:0-1566 GCF_045862175.1 Lacticaseibacillus salsurae
GTAGTGGCTGGTGAATAATTTGTCCAAGTTATCTGTAACAGCTCCTTAACCCGTTATCGTTGTATAATAGATGCATAGGAATTCCCGGTATTCCGTCAATCCCCATGCACTTTACACAACCCTATCGGAGGCGTTATCCATGGTTTATCGTCAAACAGTCACGCAACTCTCAATTGAATCCTTTGGTACTGCACTGAGCACACCGCTCAGTGCAGACAACGAGTGGGTTCAGCTTGCGGATCAAATGCCATGGCAGAAGTTAAGCGAGGCATACCAATTGGCTTTTCCTTCGAAGCTTGGCCGTGCTGGTAAACCATTTCGCCTGTTGTATGGTGCTCAGTTGATCAAGCAACGAACTGGTTTGTCTGATCGAGACGTTGTCGAAGCGATTCGTGACACCCCGGCTTATCAATACTTCATTGGTATCCCTCAGTATCAACTTAAAGTCCCATTCGATCACACGGCGCTGGCGTACTTTCGCCGGCGGATCGCGCCGATTTCTGAATTGATCCGCAATATCATGACCGATACGGTTCGGGAACGACTTCAACGCCACTTACCAACCAAGTCGGTGATGATCACCGACGCAACTTGTACTCCGGTGAATATCAAGTTTCCCCAAGATACGCATCTACTTAATCAGGCGAGAACAAACCTAGAAGATGACATTAAAGTCATGGCTAAACAGCTTCAAATTGCACCACCACGGACTTACAAGCGTGAAGCTCACGCAAAGTGGACTGCCTTTTCACGCAAACCACGACGTTGGGGGAAGCTCACACAAAAGCAAATCAAAGCCCAACTTCAATACATTCGTCGCGACTTGCGCTATGTCGATGAGATGATCGACCAAGGTGCGACCTTGACCGCGGCGCGGGCTAAGCGACTTGGCGTCATTCGCTTAGTCTTTGACCAACAAGATTACATGTATCGCAACCACACGCATCGTGTCGAAAACCGGATCGTAAGCTTAAGTCAGCCGGAGATTCGTCCAATCATGCGAGGTAAATCAAAGTCCCCGGTTGAGTTTGGACCAAAGATCGATGTTTCGATCATGGATGGCGTGATTGACATTGAGCGTTTCTCTTTCAATGCCTTCAATGAAAGTGGTGACCTTGGATCGACACTTGATCACTACTACGACGTGCACGGCGAATATCCAGACGAGGTACTGTTGGACACACTGTATCGAACTCGCGAAAACATTGGGATGTGTGCCAACCTTGGTATCCGCGTGAGTGGACCGCGGCTTGGACGTAAACCAAAGCATGTGGATCCAGCACAGCGCCATCAGGATCAAGACGCAGAGAACCGCCGCGGCGAAATTGAACGCCGATTCTCGTTCGTAAAGGGGAATCTCGGATTGGATCTTGTCAAAGAGAAGACCGCAGAGACAATTGCGGTTGCCGTAGACACTGGTGTGGTCATGGCGAATTTGGAAAATCTTCTCGCAGTTTTAAGTAGACCAATTTCGATTACTGCCAAAAAGAATAAGACTGCGGTGAAGATTGATTACAAAGTTATCGTGGATTTGCCTGAAAGTTAGGGCTAATTCACCAGCCACTA
>NZ_BAAFZI010000134.1:0-1486 GCF_045862175.1 Lacticaseibacillus salsurae
GGAAGGTGGACGCCGCCGAGGCGTTCAAGCTCGCCGGCATCGAGGGTGGCTTCTTCACGCTGAACCCCAAGGAAGGTCTCGCCATCGTCAATGGCACGTCCGTGGGGTCGGCGCTCGCGGCCACCGTGATGTTCGACGCCAACATCCTCGCCGTCCTGTCCGAGGTGCTCTCGGCGGTGTTCTGCGAGGTGATGAACGGCAAGCCGGAGTACACCGACCACCTGACCCACAAGCTGAAGCACCACCCTGGGTCGATCGAGGCCGCCGCCATCATGGAGCACATCCTCGCCGGGAGCTCGTTCATGAGCCACGCCAAGAAGGTGAACGAGATGGACCCGCTGCTGAAGCCGAAGCAGGACAGGTACGCGCTCCGCACGTCGCCGCAGTGGCTCGGCCCGCAGATCGAGGTCATCCGCGCCGCCACCAAGTCCATCGAGCGCGAGGTCAACTCCGTGAACGACAACCCGGTGATCGACGTCCACCGCGGCAAGGCGCTCCACGGCGGCAACTTCCAGGGCACCCCCATCGGTGTGTCCATGGACAACGCCCGTCTCGCCATCGCCAACATCGGCAAGCTCATGTTCGCGCAGTTCTCCGAGCTCGTGAACGAGTTCTACAACAACGGGCTGACCTCCAACCTGGCCGGCAGCCGCAACCCGAGCTTGGACTACGGGTTCAAGGGCACCGAGATCGCCATGGCCTCCTACTGCTCTGAGCTCCAGTACCTCGCCAACCCCATCACCAACCATGTCCAGAGCGCGGAGCAGCACAACCAGGACGTGAACTCGCTGGGTCTCGTCTCGGCCAGGAAGACCCTGGAGGCGGTGGACATCCTCAAGCTCATGACCTCCACCTACATCGTCGCCCTGTGCCAGGCCGTCGACCTTCGCCACCTCGAGGAGAACATCAAGAACTCCGTCAAGAACTGCTTCACCCAGGTGGCCAAGAAGGTGCTCACCATGAACCCCACCGGCGACCTCTCCAGCGCGCGCTTCAGCGAGAAGAACCTCCTCACCGCCATCGACCGCGAGGCCGTGTTCAGCTATGCCGACGACCCGTGCAGCGCCAACTACCCGCTCATGCAGAAGCTCCGCGCCGTGCTCGTCGAGCACGCCCTCACCAGCGGCGACGCCGAGCCCGAGGCCTCCGTGTTCTCCAAGATCACCAAGTTCGAGGAGGAGCTCCGCTCTGCGCTGCCCCGGGAGATCGAGGCCGCCCGCGTCGCCGTCGCCAACGGCACCGCCCCCGTCGCCAACCGGATCGTCGAGAGCCGGTCGTTCCCGCTCTACCGCTTCGTCCGCGAGGAGCTCGGCTGCGTATTCCTCACCGGCGAGAAGCTCAAGTCCCCCGGCGAGGAGTGCAACAAGGTGTTCCTCGGCATCAGCCAGGGCAAGCTCATCGACCCCATGCTCGACTGCCTCAAGGAGTGGAACGGCGAGCCCCTTCCCATCAACTAAGCCAAGATCCCATCGCCATTGCCATTGCC
>NZ_BAAFZI010000135.1:0-1461 GCF_045862175.1 Lacticaseibacillus salsurae
GGGTCTGTGTCAACTGGTGTTGAAGAATAAATATATCATTCGGGAAGATCTCCATGATAGGAGGTCTTTTTGTTATTTTTAGGCGGTCTGTTGGTAGATGCGATTGAAGAAGTTGGTTTGGTTACTGAAGCCGAAACATGAGCGTTTCAAGGACTTGATCAGACGGTTGATGCCTTCAATTGGTCCGTTAGAACGAGGACTGGCTGTTGCGGCAAGGACACCGCTACGGTTCTTCTTGAGCGTGTCGATCGCTGTGTCCATTGCACTCCCTGTTGGCCGATATGTATCGATAATGCGCCAGAATGCTCGTGTGTCTTGGCTCATCAGTGCATTGTGCAGGGCAATATAGAGGTCATAGATTTGCTTAAAGTCAGGATATTCGTCAAAGACGATGTCCAAGGCATTCTGTTCCGTCATGTATTCGTTCAAGCCGAAGAAGTAACGGCTGCGTGCTGCGTCTGGATCAGCTTTGTGGAAGATCCGCCACTGAGATTTGAGCACCTTATAGGTGCGCAAGTGATGATCTTGAATCTGCTTAAGGGTCGCGATGCGGGCCTGATCCAATGCGCGACCAAGCAGCTGGACGATGTGGAAACGGTCAATGATGATTTGCGCATTGGGGAAGACTTCAGGGATAAACAGCTGATACGCAGCGTTCATATCCATTGTAATAGTCTGTACGGATTGGCGGTCCTGAAGGCTATAGTGGGACATGAAGAAGTCTTTGATGGTCTTGTTCAAGCGGTCTCCCAGCAGACTGACTAATTTGTGGGTATCGCCATCGATACAGATAAAAGACATCATATTACCAGTCGAACGGAACTCGTCAAAGCACAGATTCGTCGGCAGACTTCTAGCGGCATGGTACTTCACTTTGTCATTGAGGATCCGCTGCACCGTTGCCTGTGAAATACCAAGAATCAGGGCAATCTGCTTGTTAGGCAGACGAAGTCGGGCCAGTTTAACAACCCTGCTTTGGATGCCTTTGGCGATGGAATGGTTTCGGTCAACAAGGGGTGAAGTTGCCATGATTGAATGCGAGCAGTTATCGCACCACCATCGTTGTTTGTTTAGATCTAGGATCGTGGGGATCTCCGTTGCGCCATTGATGTGAATGTGGGTAAGCTTGTGCCCATTTGGGTGCAAGGCCTCTATACCGCATAGTGGGCAGCGTTTGAGGCTGTATGAGAGCTCTCCAAAGATGACGTGTACCTTATGGCGACGTGAGCCTTTACCGCGGTATTCGTCGTATACCTCAGATACGTGAATATTTGAATCTGGAATTCCCAACATGGACAGAGTAGTATTGAACTGGGACATCGATAGATTACCTCGCTAGCTTTTGGTTTCGTCGCTTAGAGCATAGCACGGGTAGCCTTATAGGTGCCCTATTATTTTGTCATTTAAAACGGGCCTACACTCTTAGCGTTGGATTTCTCCAACACCAGAAAGTGTAGACCC
>NZ_BAAFZI010000136.1:0-1428 GCF_045862175.1 Lacticaseibacillus salsurae
GACAATGGCTCAGTTGCCTTACCACTACGGGGTGAAGGTCCGCATTTTCCCGTCTAACGAGCAAAAACGGCTCATCAAGCTCAACAGTGACGCCAGCCGGTTTGTTTATAACGAGATGAACGGGATGAACCGCGAGTTGTTTTGGCTGCGTCAAGTCAAAACGCCGATATTGTTAATCCAGCAACGCATCAGTACCCTAGAGGCGCGCTTAAAATCGCCAGCTACCGGGATTTCAAACATTCACGGGTGGCTTAATAATCCAGACTTGGACAGTTTGATGAAAGCTAACGCAATCAAGAACTATCACGCCGCTTGGAACCTGTTTCGCAAGGTTCACCGAGCTGGCACACCGGTTTTCCACAAGAAGGGCATCGAACAGAGGTATCAAACTTCTTGTTTGTACATTAGTAAAACTGCTAATCCTAACATGATGAACGGTTCTGTGCGTTTGCTTGATCGCCACTATCTACAACTGCCCAAGCTTGGGCGAGTGCGCTTCAAAGGTATGCCTGACAAACTGGTTAATCAGTCTGCACTGATCCGCATTGGTACGACAACCATCTCAATGGATGCCACCGGGCGCTATTATGTTTCGATGCAATTGGGGTCTGAACAGCCATTTGTAGATAACGTTGTTGCCCGACCGGCACCTGTTGGCATTGATTTGAACACTGACAATTTCATGACTGACTCAGATGGCAACGTGGTCGCCAACCCACGTTACTACCGGTCAATCAAGAATCAACTGGCGAAAGCTCAGCGCAAATTATCTCGGCGTCAACTGCGAGCCAAGAAAGAACATCGCCCATTGCATGAGGCTCAAAACTATCAAAAGCAACGGACAGTAGTGGCCAACATTCAACGCAAGGTGGCAAACCGCCGCAGAAACTTCCTGCATTTCGTTTCGACAGCACTTATCAAGAACCACGATCTGGTTGTCGCAGAGGAACTGCGTAGTAAGAATATGTTGCAAAACCATGCACTGGCAATGAGCATCTCCGACGTTGGCTGGCGCACGCTGCTAGGCATGCTGGCGTACAAGGCCGACCTATATGGTCGTAAGTTTGTGAGCGTCAATCCTAGGAACACGACGCAAACCTGTTCTGACTGCGGTTTTGTTATGGGCACAGACAATACCGCCAAATTAACCCTTGCTGACCGAAAATGGACTTGCCCCAAGTGCAGTACGTACCATGTTCGCGATCATAACGCGGCCAAAAACATTTTGGCAAAAGGATTGGCCAGTAACTAAACGATGACCGTCCGTCTGGCAACCTGCGGACGTAAAAGGCTTTGGTAATTAGCGTATAAGACCCGCTTGATGATTAACCATCGAGTGGGCGGTGCCGTATCTAAGCAAATTGTGGTCGTCACGCCATCAGGCGCGGCTCTCACAAGCTCCCAGCTTTAGCTGGGAGTGGTTGACGA
>NZ_BAAFZI010000137.1:0-1408 GCF_045862175.1 Lacticaseibacillus salsurae
A
This sequence comes from Lacticaseibacillus salsurae, assembly GCF_045862175.1. Lineage (NCBI taxonomy): Bacteria > Bacillati > Bacillota > Bacilli > Lactobacillales > Lactobacillaceae > Lacticaseibacillus > Lacticaseibacillus salsurae. The sequence continues at coordinate 2 of NZ_BAAFZI010000137.1, forward strand.
AAGGGTCAGTAGGCTTGGACTTAGTCAATACCCGAACAGTTGAGTCATTGGCCGTTAAAATCGATAGGGCAATGGTATTAAGCAATGCGCTGACATTCTTGAGAGTGTTTGCTATACCAATTTTAATTTTAACCACGAACGAAGGGCAAACCTATCGTTTCCGGTACAAATTTACTACTAGCATTGAGAATATGGTGGCCTAGTTGAACAGCCACTACTTAAATGTTCAACTTAAATTTTACAATCTGCCTCATAAATTAAATTACTTCTCCAGGATTGTCATTTTACCGTCAATTATCTGATAAACTTTGTCTGCCATATCTTTTAACCTTAAGTCATGAGTAACTACAATAATAATTTTATTTCTTTTGTGCGCTAAATCTCTGAGTAACTCGATTACTTTCATGGATCTATCTGTATCTAATGCGGCTGTGGGTTCATCTGCTAAAATATAGTCAGGATCAGTGTATAATGCTCTAGCAATTGCCACACGCTGCTTTTGTCCACCAGAAAGTTGATTAGGATATTTTTTTAGCAGTTCTAAAAGTCCTAAATCAGAAAGAAGATCATGCATTCTTTGTTCAGTCAAATTTTGTTTTTTTAGTTTATCTACGAATTTAAACTGTTCTTCGACCGTTAAAAATGGGACTAAGTTATAAGATTGTAAAACAAATCCTATTTTTTCCAATCTTAATTTTGTTTGTTGTTTTTTGGACAAACTGTTAATTGTACTGTCATTTATTTTTACGTCACCATTAGTTGGTGTCTGTAGTCCGCCTGCTATAGTCAAAAATGTAGTTTTTCCTGATCCTGATGGCCCTACAACTAAAATAAGCTGACCGCTTTCTGCTTCGAAATTAATATTTTCTAGTGCTACGTACTTACTACTCCCTTCACCAAAAATTTTTGTGACTGAGTCAAAAATTAGATTTGACATGAAATTAACCTCCAATAATTTTGTAAGGATCAACTTTGGCAATTTGGCGAATTGGTATCAATGCACCCAACAAGGACATAATAATAATACCGATTCCAGTTAAAATAATATTACTTTTATCGATGACAATGGGTACCTCGCTGGGTAACGTAATAGCTGTTATTTCACCTAATATAATGGCTATAATAACGCCAATAACTGACATAATAAATGATTGAAATAACGTACTCAAAACAAGATATTGCGTTGAGACTCCTTGCGCCTTCAAGACACCTAAGTTGGGTAATTTTTGAACGGTCAGAATATACAAGAAAATTGAAATAACAATTAGAATAATAATATACGCAAATTGCAAGAACAAGTTAGCCACCCCATGGCACGACACCGTGAGATGAACTGTTATCTTTGATGAGTTGAGTTAGCTGGCTACGACTACCTTGGCAGCTCGTCGCTGAGCTCGAGCGCGCTCA
>NZ_BAAFZI010000138.1:0-1329 GCF_045862175.1 Lacticaseibacillus salsurae
ACGAATCGAACGGATAGCGCTCAACTCCTGATAAGCCGTTCTGACAATTTTCTGACAATTTTTGGGTAAAAACGTTGTAAGCCGCGTCAACACTGGGCTCAAATTGAGAAGGCAGTAATTAAACACCCATTTTCTCATTTAGTCAACGGTTTTCTCACCTTTTTCAAAAAAGGCCACTGATTTTAGCGTGAAAATGGTGAAATAACTGAGCGTTCATTGTGTTGGCGCAGGATTCTTTTGATGGACTGGGATCAACTGAATGAAACTGGTGCTTAACACCAACAACCCACCAATAATTTCCGGTATGCCAAAGTGAGCATGAAAAACCAAAATCGCCACCACCGTAGCCGTCAGCGGCTCAAACACATTGAGCATGCCCACCACTGTCGGCCGTACGGTTTTCAAACTGGCCAAATACAGCAAGTAGGCAAATAAGGTGCCAAACAGCGTCACATAGCCGATCCCTAACACCACTTTGCCAGTGATCACCGGCGCTTGCGTGAAGATCAAAATCGGCGACAATACCAACCCAGCAAATAACATCGCCCAAGCGATCACGATCTGCGCTGGCACTTCTTGAAGCAACTTCACTGGCATCAAAGTGTATAAGGCTGCGCCAACACCAGCGGCGATCCCCCAAAATAAACCTTGAGGCGTCAATGCCAAAGTCGTCAAGCGGCCATGCGTCACTAACAGCAACATCCCAACGAAAGCGACTGCCAGTGAGATCAGATCCACCCGTTGCGGCCATTGGCGTTCTTTAAACGCCAAATAGATCACGATAAATAATGGCGATAAATATTGCAAGACAGTGGTGGTGGGGGCATTTGAGGTAGCCACCGAAGTGAAATAAGAAAATTGCGACACCACCACGCCGCCGACCCCAAACAATAAGGCGCTGCGCAATTGGCGTTTATTTTTCCACACACTTAACGTTGCTTGACGTTGGGTCAATAAACACCACGCCATCAGTAATATTCCAGAAGCCAACAGGCGCACTGCCACTAGCCAATCTGGCCGCAATCCCGCGGGACCAAATAGCCACTGCGCCACATTCCCAGACACGCCCCAAAGTACCGGTCCCAATATTGCACACACAAACCCTTTTTGTTGCGCCGACACAGCGACACCCCCACTAATAATTTCATAACGTCTTCGATACTACCGCGCAGACCCCTGGATGCGCAATACAAAAAGTTTTGGGTCTAAAATTTTTGGTGTTGAAGAGTACTTCAACGCTGGAAGTTTTAGGCCTTTTTAGATAACACAAAAACACCTACTCCCTCCAGTGTTATGCTTTAAGCGACCAAACCAAAAGATAAACGAGGT
>NZ_BAAFZI010000139.1:0-1293 GCF_045862175.1 Lacticaseibacillus salsurae
CTGGTGTTACCCTCAAAAGTGAGACAGTGAATCTAGTATAATAACATCAAAGTATGATGACTGGAGGATCTGTTATGGCTAAGAAGTACAACCAAGATTTCAAAGACATGCTCATCGAATTGCACGCAGCTGGCAAAAGGACAGGCGAATTAAGCAAAGACTACGAGGTGCCCATCGCGACTTTGGGCAAATGGTTCACCGAGCACAAACAAGCAACGACCAAGGACCTTTCAAGCGCTGATGTTGCGAAGATGCGGGCTGACTATCTTCAGATGAAACAGGAGAATGAGATCCTAAAAAAAGCCTTGGGCATCTTCGCGAAACAAAACAAGTGACGAACCGCGACTTGTATGCCTTTATCAAAACTCATGACTTCCCGATCGTCACAGCCACTGATGCTTTGTCCGTACCACGCGGTTCTTATTATCGTTACTGTAATCACGAAGCAACGCCAACTGAGAAGCGCCGAGCAGAAATCAAAGCTCAACTGCACGTTGCCTATAAAGCCTCAAAAGGCCGCTATGGCGCCCCAAAGCTGACGTTTATGATCAACCAGCAGCGAAAAGACCGCGTGGGTCAAAAACTGATTCAAAAGCTCATGCGCGAAGAAGGATTGTGTTCGATCACTCGCCGAAAATATCGCGCGACGCCGGCGGCGAACCCAGTAGCTGAGCGAAACAACCTCTTGGCGCAAGACTTTAGCACAACCAACATCAATCAGAAATGGGCAGGTGATATTACCTACGTTAAAACAGCTAAAGATGGTTGGACTTATTTATGTACTTTCATGGACTTGTTTTCACGCCGCATCGTTGGCTTTGCGTACGGTCGCGATATGACGGAGCCCCTAGTCATTAAGGCGTTTAGTAACGCGTTGATCAATCGTGACGTTTATGAGGGATTAACTGTACACACAGATCTTGGCAGTCAGTTTACCGGCAAAGATTTTGAAGAAATCTTGGTTTCAGTTGGCGCTAAACATTCATATAGTCGCAAAGCGACACCCTACGACAATGCGATTATTGAGTCATTTCATGCCTCTTTCAAAAAAGAGGAACATTACGTTTATCCAGAGAATTACCGCACTTTTGAACAAGCACGAACGAACATTTTCGAATACATTGAGAAGTGGTACAACCGCACTCGGATTCACACAGGACTAGAAATGATGAGTCCAGTGCAATATGAACTTACTCATTTGAGTGGCCAGATGATGGCTTGGAGCGCATTACCATGAAATCACAGCGCAACAATCAAATAGATTCACTGTCTCAAAACTTGACTTAATTCCAG
>NZ_BAAFZI010000140.1:0-1289 GCF_045862175.1 Lacticaseibacillus salsurae
ATGACTCAACTGTTCGGGTATTGACTAAGTCCAAGCCTACTGACCCTTTGAGAAAGGCGAATCGGCGTTCAATGGCCCCGCGTCGATTCTCTGCGTCCGTATCCTGGCAGCGTTTCTTGGCATCAATGTGTTTGGACTTTGCGCCAAGTTTAGGTCCACACAGGGTGATGCCTAGGTCCTTACACAACTTTCGATTGTCGCGGTTGCGATAAAGCGTGTCTGCCAACACCTCATCTGGGTAATGGCCATGCAAGTCGAAGTAATGATCCAAGGTCGCTTCAAAGTCTTTACTCTCATTGAAAGCCCTGAATTCGAAACGCTCAATATCAACGATGCCCTCACTTAACGATGCGTCAATCTTGGCCCCAAACTCAACTTTGGCTTTCGCCTTACCACGCTGGATCGGTCGAATATAAGGCTGTTGGAGACTAACAATCCGGTCTGCGACATGGTGAATCTTGTGTTCAAACATATACCATTGTTGGTCAAACAAGATTCGGATGACACCCAAGCGTACTGCTTGTTTGGCGGTTAAGATTGCCCCTGCATCAATGAATTCATTGATGTAGCGCAAGTCGCGACGGACGTATTGAAGTTGCGCTTTAACTTGCTTGTGAACGGATTGCTTTTGGCTCTTTGGATGGCGTGAGAAAGCCGTCCAAACTTGTTTGGCTTCACGCTTATACATGCGTGGATTAGGGACATTCAGTTGATGCGCCATGTCAATGGCCATGTCTTCAAGATTCTTGCGGGCTTGATTGAGCAGCGAGGTATCTTGGGGATAGCGGATCTTCACCGGAATCGCTGTGGCATCCGTGATCATCACGTCAACCTTGAATGGCACCAAGGCTTCGATCTTGGCACGAAGCCAATCATTGATAATGTTTCTGACCAGTTCAGAGATATCCGCAATCCGTTTACGGAAGGTACACAAGCTGGTGTATGCGAAGGGCTTCTCTGCACGATATTCCGAGAGCCCGATGAAATACTGATAAGCCGGCGTATCTCGAATTGCGTCGACCACACCGCGATCGGTTAGTTTCATTCGATTCTGAATCAGTCCAGCGCCATAAAGCATCCGAAATGGTTTAGCCGCGCGCCCAGTACTTTTCTTGGAAAACTCCAATTGGTATGCCTCATCGAGTTCTTTCCACGGAAAAATATCGGCTAAGCGCACCCACTCATTATTTGGACTGAGCGGTGTACTCAGACCGCAACCAAAGGATTCAAAAGAGAGTTGGTGGGGACTTTGACGATAAACCATGGATAAAACCTCCGAGTGAATTTCA
>NZ_BAAFZI010000141.1:0-1288 GCF_045862175.1 Lacticaseibacillus salsurae
GGAAATTTGTCAAATGGTGTTGAAGGATAGTTTTTATCCTTTGAAGGTCTCCCCGACCGTGGGAGGCTTTTTTGTTATTTAATTGTTTAAGGAACTATGATGGATGCAGGGATAATGGTATTTTCGGCGAAGGCCTGGAGCTGGCAGTTGTTTCCGGAATCTTAGGCGGTGAGCTGATAGACCCGGACGAACATGTTGGCTTGGTTGGCGAAGCCATAACAGGTGCGCTTAAGTTCCTTGATTTTGCGGTTGACGCCTTCAATAGGACCGTTGGAGTATGGCGATTTAGCGGCGTTGATGATCCATGGGAGATTCTTGCGCAAGGTGGCGATGGCGGTATCCATGATAGAGCCTGTTGGCTGATATTCGGTGATCAGCCGCTTGAGGACACGAGGATGACCACCCATCAAGGCTTCATGGATGGCAAGATAAGTCTCATAGGCAGCCTTGAAATTAGTTGATACTGCAGTGCCGAGATCAATGGCATTTTGTTGGGTCGAGTATTCATTGAGACCGAATAAATAGCGCGACGTCTTGGCATCGGGATGAGCCAAATGGAATAGTCGCCAAAGCGACTTCAACACCTTGTATTCGCGAGACTTCCCATCTAATTGTTTGAGCGTTGTGACACGGATCTGGTCCATTGCGCGTCCGATCATTTGCACGATGTGGAAGCGGTCGATGATGATCTCAGCGTTTGGGAAAAGTTCGTGAACGATGAGCTGATAGGCGGCGTTCATGTCCATAACGACGCGCTTAACAGTCGCGCGTTGCGCGACACTATATTGGTTGATGAAGAACTCCTTGATGTCCTTATTGAGCCGTCCCCCAAGTACTTTGACGGCCTTATGGGTATCAGCGTCTATACAAATGAAAGACATCGCCGATTTAGTCGAACGAAACTCATCAAAACACAGATTCTCTGGGAGCTTGCGACTGGCGTGCGGATGAATATTGTCGTTGAGCGCTCGTTGAACGGAGTTCGTGGAGATTCCCAGAAGTAGCGCAATGGTCTTTACTGTGAGCGACTTACTGGCGAGCTTCAAAGCATCTATCACCAGTTTGTTTCCAATTGAATGATTCGCTTTGACAACAGACGTCGTTGCTGTGCAGGTTGAGTGGCAGTTCGAACAGCGCCACCGTTGCTTGTTTAGTTCAAGGAGGACAGGTTGATCTGACGGGCCTTCAACGTGAATATGGGTGAGCTTGTGTCCGTTCTTGTGAAGATCGGGGAAACCGCACTGCGGGCAGTTTGTGAGCGTGTACGTGAGTTCGGCGTGGATCACCA
>NZ_BAAFZI010000142.1:0-1286 GCF_045862175.1 Lacticaseibacillus salsurae
TTTCCTGCATTTTCCTTGCATTTTTTGGGAACCTACTCGGAGGTTATCGTATGGTCTATCGTCACAGCCCGCTTCAATTGTCATTTGAATCCTTTGGTGCCGGTTTAAGTACCCCACTTAGCTCTAACAATGAGTGGGTCCAGTTGGCGGAGGTCATGCCCTGGAAGGCTCTCGATGAGGCATACCAATTGGAGTTCACCAAAAATGCGGGACGTGCGGCAAAACCATTTCGTTTACTCTATGGGGCAATCCTGATCCAACAACGGATGGGTTTAACTGATCGTGGGGTGGTTGCGGCAATTCGTGATACACCCGCACTTCAATATTTCATCGGGTTGTCCGAATACAAAGCGGTTGAGCCGTTCAATTATTCCAGCCTGGCACACTTTCGCAAACGAATTGCCGATATCTCCGAGCTGATTACGAATATCATGAATGATACAGTACGCGCCAAGATCGAAGCGTTGGTCCCATTCAAAGTGGACAGCGTCATCACGGACGCAACCGCAGTGCCAGTCAAAATCAAGTATCCTCAAGACACCGTCCTCCTCAACCAAGCAAGGCTGAATCTTGAGGCGATGGCGATCGATATGGCACACCAACTTGGTGTGCCAAACCCACGCATGTACAAACGCGAGGCGAAGCATTGTTGGACCTCATTTTCACGACATCCAAAGCAACAGCGTGGTGGCTTTCATAAACAGGTCAAGGCCCAACTTCAATATGTGCGCCGTGATTTGCGGTACATCAACGAATTCATCGATCAGGTTGCGACTCTACCAGATGAACAAGCGATTCGCTTAGGCGTGATTCGAATTCTATTTGACCAGCAATGGTACATGTATACCCACAAGACTCACCACGTTGAAGACCGAATTGTTAGTCTCCAACAGCCGTACATTCGCCCAATTCAACGTGGTAAGGCCAATGCTAAAGTTGAATTTGGGGCGAAGATTGACTGTTCGTTAAGTGAAGGCGTAGTCGACATTGAACGTTTTGATTTCACCGCATTCTCTGAGGGCCAAGACTTCGCGGAAACTTTAGACCACTATTACGACCTTCATGGACATTATCCGGATGAAGTACTGGCCGATACGCTGTACCGTAATCGGGAGAACCTAAAGCTGTGTAAGGATTTGGGTATCCGAATCTGCGGCCCGAAGCTTGGCCGGCATCCAAAACACGTTGATGCAGCGAAACGGCGTGAGGATACTGATGCCGAGAATCGAAGAGGTACCATTGAACGCCGGTTTGCTTTTATGAAGGGCACGCTGGGGCTTGACTTG
>NZ_BAAFZI010000143.1:0-1219 GCF_045862175.1 Lacticaseibacillus salsurae
AGGTTGATCCGGAAACTGGTGAATGGAAAGGTTCCGGTATCGAAACGTTATTTTAAAACAAGACAGCTCTCAGTGAACTGCCTTGCAGGTAAATCGAATTCAGTTCCAACAAATTGGGTAAAGGTCATAGTCCGGCAGATCGGGGCTGGAATTATTTGACGCTTATTTGAGTAATCGGAACGGTATAAACTGCGCGATGACAGGTGGGAGTGAGATAATCAAACCAGATAGAACCCATATTTTATCTGTGAAGGGTGACTACTTGCTTTGGTCGGCGTAGTCGCTCTTTTTTGATTCCTCACTTGGGATAATCATTTCTTCGGTTGATGCGAGCATCGCTTGTAGAACACTCATCTCTTTTTGCGTGATTTTAGCGTTTGCGATCATTGTCATCAAAATATCCTGTGCCGTGGCTGAATCATAGGCAAGTAACATCTTCAAGGTCGGTGCGATTTGTTTCTCGATCCACTTGTAGGTGCGTTTAATTGAGAATGGCTTCGGTTGGGTTGTTAGCCGAAGCTTCTCACCGTATTTGCCGATAAAATTCGCCCAGAGGTCGTCCAGTGGCCAGCTTGCTCTAGCCTTGCCATTCGGCTTTAAGAAACGCACATAGCGATTGATGATGCCAAATATCACCTTGGCAGGGTCACGTTCGATTAACAACGCCTCAATGGCTTTTGTTGCTCGGTCATCAGCTAAGCGTAGCTCAAAGCGGTTTTTGATTGGTGTCTGATCTAGCGGTGTGCCATATTTGAAAAACTGTTCGGCGTCTTTCTGGTATAGGCACATGTAGAATTGGCTTTTTCTCGAACCAATATATAGTGTGCGGCCAGTGATGCCGTGTTCTTTGTTGGCGTCTTTATGAATCCGTCGAAAAATTGAGGTAAATTCGTCGCGATCACACTTATCAACCTGGATTATTCATAGAATTTCAAAAAAGCAGCGCAATCCCATGATTCACACGGGACTGCGCTGCTTTGGTGTTTCACCCATTGGGTGCGCCTATATGCTAAGGTTAAGTCGACAAAAACCATCACGAAAGCGAGGCTTCACACCATCTCAACTTTAACCAGCTTATCCCTGCAATGCAATACCAATGTGACTGTGACCGCCGACGGCGGTCAACTTTCAAATGACGCCGGGCTCGTTTTGTTCCAAGAGTTTCTTCATCGTATCAACTTTAGGCAACTTGCCAATCAGTGCCTCAAGTTACCAGACC
>NZ_BAAFZI010000144.1:0-1175 GCF_045862175.1 Lacticaseibacillus salsurae
CACCAACCCGTCTCTTTGACTCGTTGCTGGTAAGATAACACTCTACGGCTTCGATATAAGTTTCTACTGAAATCTTAGTCATACAAATACCCCCAAAGTTGTGTTCCAACTTTAGGGGTAAAGGTCAGACTGGGCTATCAAACTTCGGACAGTTCGACAAAGACTTGCAAGCGGCGTTTGAACGCTATCAAGATCACAATGAGCTTTACTCGCTATACACCTTTGATGTCGACCACTTCAAAGCCATTAACGACGAATTCGGGCATTTGTCTGGCAACGAAGTCTTGAAAGCAGTCGCCAAACACTTGCAACAACTCTCCGGGACTTGGGAATATCGGGCCAAAGTCTACCGGACTGGTGGTGAAGAATTCTCTATTCTCTTGTTTGATGTGGTGGAATCCTACCAACGCGCCACAGAAATTTCTCAACAACTGCGTCATGAGCTCAATGGGTTGGAATTTCGCTTCGATGACCAGTGTTTGCATTTAACGATTTCACTGGGACAAGATCGCGCCACCGCTGATGATAAAAACTACCTAGATCTTTATCGCCGGGCCGATGCGTTCTTGTATACCTCTAAAAATAATGGCCGGGATGTCGCCACGATTCGTGGGCAACTGGTCCACTAACGGCAAAAAGCTTCGCACATGACTTGAAATCAAATCATGTGCGAAGCTTTTAGTTTAAGGTTTTTGGGTTTTGCCAGACATCAACGCCACCGAGCCGCCGCTCTAAGGTGATGGTCCAATGCTTTTGAGTGGTTTGGCTTTCAGACAAAGTATACAGCGCCTGATCATCAAGTTGGCGAAAGGTCATGGTGTAAGTCGGCGCGTCGAACAAGAAATCCTGTTGGCGGATGATCTTGCTGATGTGCGTCAGTTTGTCTTGCGGGTAACCATTGGCCTTCAGTTTTTTGATCATCACGGTGCGAACTTGCTGGGTTTCCCACGCATTTTTTGCAAACCAGCCGCCAATCAACATAAATGGCAAGGCCATTAGTAACCAGAATAGTTTTTGGGTGGTCATGCCTTGCCTCCTAGTGTGTCAACCAAGCTTGCGCGATTTTATCAGCGGCCACTTCATTGACCGTTTTTGGCACACTACAGTTGCTCATCACGATCACCGCATCACGCCCAGATTGGGTAATCCGCAAGAAACATTCAAAGCCATAGCCG
>NZ_BAAFZI010000145.1:0-1130 GCF_045862175.1 Lacticaseibacillus salsurae
ACACTAACCCCGCGATCACGTAGCAATTCAACGATATCACGGTAGCTGAGACTGAACCTAAAATAGTAGCCAACGGCTACTATAATGATATCCTGTTGAAAGTGGCGTCCTTTAAAGTAATTCATGCACACAATCCCTCGTTTCTTGTCACTCAGTATACTAGAATGAAGTTGCCAGGCAAACTTTGCACCAGAGCCGTTCACATTTGTAAGGTGGTTTAGACGCGCAATTCATAGCCCTTTCCTATACTAGGAGGATCATGATGATTATTTTGAAAGATGTTTTTGTTATATTTGTCGCAGTAGAGGCGTTGCTCATTATGTTGCTTGAAATGTTTGGCACGCAAACTAAAATAGCACGCAACGCTTTCGACTTGTCGAAGAAATACTTGGCAATTAAAGAAGCACGCATGTCAATGGCCAACCAAGGCCTATACAATGGCTTCGTTGGCGTCGGTATCGTATACGCCCGATATGGTCTCACTGGTATGGCTTCGCTTCACGTCCAAGTCCTATTTATAGGTTTTGTTGTAATTGCTGCGCTGTTCGGTTCTGTAACAGCAAACAAAAAGATTATTTTCACGCAAGGAGGGCCCGCACTTTTTGCGCTTGGCTTTCTCTTGTTTGCGAATTAAATCACGGAATAGTCCATTTGTGATACGATATTACACTAACCCAAAGTAAGCTTGCGCCCATATGGGGCTTTTAAAACTTGCGGAAGCGAGCTTGACGTCTGGCTAATAATTCTTCCGGCGGCAAATTTTGTAACATCTCAAACTCTTCAATTAATGCTGCTCGTAACTGCCTAGGTAGTGGCTGTTGAACTAGGCCACCATATCTTCGACCCTTGTAGTAAATTTATAGCGAATTTGATAGGCCTCACCCTCGAATTTAGCCAAAATTAAAATTGGTATAGCAAATACCCTTAACAGGGTCAGCACACTGCTCAAGACGATGGCCGCGTCAATCTTGACGGCCAGTGATTCAGCTGTCCGAGTGTTCATCAAGTCAAGCCCCAGCGTGCCCTTCATAAAAGCAAACCGGCGTTCAATGGTACCTCTTCGATTCTCGGCATCAGTATCCTCACGCCGTTTCGCTGCATCAACGTGTTTTGGATGCCGGCCAAGCTTC
>NZ_BAAFZI010000146.1:0-1119 GCF_045862175.1 Lacticaseibacillus salsurae
CCCGCGTTTTACAATCAAGTTAGCCACTATCGTTAGCACTCAGACAAAATAAAAAACACCAAGTCGATACGACCTGTTATCATTAAAGTTCCTACACAATTAATGAAAGAGGTATCGTCTTGATGCAAGAACAGAATATCATGTCTCACACCAAAGGTCACCATCTGACTGCTTTCGAACGTGGAAAAATCGCTGCACTTCATGGAGAGGAGAAGTCAAATCGAGAAATTGCACGCATACTTGGTATCTGCCGGCAAACCGTCGCCAACGAGCTAAACCGAGGCCAGATCGATCAGGTTCAGAAGGTCAATGGCAAGCGTGTGTATCGCACTGAATACAGCGCTGAGACAGCCCAGCTTCGCTACGAAGAGAACCGGCGGCGATGCCACAGACCTCTCAAGCTCGTCCAAGCCGCTGACTTCATCGCTCACTTCACAGAACACTTCAAACAAGACGGCTGGTCCCCAGACGCCGTGGTTGGCCGAGCCAAGGAAAAGAAGCTCTATCGACCCGAGGAGATGGTTTGCACGGCGACGCTGTACAGCTACATTGATGCTCAGCTCCTGGAGATCAAGAATATTGATCTGCTGGAGAAGACCAGCCACCACATCAAGCACAAGGCCAACACCAAGCATAAACGCCTGCTTACTGGACGCAGTATCGATGAGCGCCCCAAACGTGTGGATAGTCGCCGTGAGTTCGGCCACTTCGAGTTAGATACAGTGGTGGGTAAGCGTGATGGTCAAGAGAGCGTCATTATGACGTTCATCGAACGCAAGTCCCGTTTCCAGTTCATGCGTCTGATTGATGGCCGCGACGCCGACTCCGTAAACTACGCCATGCGCGGTATCGTTGCGGAGTACGGCGACGTCATTAAAACAATTACTGCCGACAATGGCTCTGAGTTTGCCGACCTAGACTCGGTGCTCGATGGCGTGGCCACCGTGTACTATGCGCATCCATACCGTTCCAGCGAGCGCGGCACCAACGAGGTCCACAATAAGATGGTTCGGCGAGACTTTCCCAAAGGTGAATCCCTAGACGCTGTCAGCCCACAAGCTGTCGCCGAAACTCAAGATCGGCTCAACCGCCTCCCTCGTCGCCAACTCAGATATCGGA
>NZ_BAAFZI010000147.1:0-1097 GCF_045862175.1 Lacticaseibacillus salsurae
TATCCGCAGATCTCGCAAGATGAAAAAGGCATGCAGATCATGTTCAAGCGCTTCTCCTTCCCAGGCGGCGCGGCAAGTCACGCCAACGCCCAGATCCCAGGCTCGATCCACGAAGGTGGCGAACTGGGTTATACCTTAAGCCACGCGACTGGCGCGATTTTGGATAACCCAGATGTGATCGCAGCGGCGGTGACTGGCGACGGCGAAACTGAAACTGGCCCACTGGCAGCTTCTTGGTTCTCCAACACCTTTATCAACCCGATCACTGATGGCGCGGTATTGCCGATCGTGCACATGAACGGCTTTAAGATCTCCAACCCAACGATCTTATCGCGCAAATCCGACGAAGACTTGACCAAGTACTTTGAAGGCATGGGCTGGGATCCGATTTTTGTTGAAGGCGACGATGCCAAAAAGCTCAACCCGATCATGGCTGCGGCGATGGACAAAGCCATCGAATCCATCAAAGCGATTCAAAAGCATGCCCGTGACACTGGCGATACCACCATGCCGCACTGGCCAGTGTTGATCGTGCGCACGCCAAAAGGCTGGACTGGTCCTAAGACTTGGAACGGCGAACCGATCGAAGGGTCATTCCGCGCTCATCAGATCCCAATTCCAGTTAAGCGCGACGACATGACCCACAAAGAATCGCTGGAAGACTGGCTGAAATCTTATAAGCCAGAAGAACTTTTCGACGACAACGGTACCTTGATCCCAGAACTTCAGGCCTTAACGCCTAAAGGGGACAAGCGCATGGCCGCTAATCCGATCACCAATGTCAGCTACCACGCTAAGCCTTTGGTATTGCCAAAGGTCGACGATTACGCCTTGGACAACACCAAGCGCGGCCAAAACGTCAAACAAGATATGATCATTTGGTCAGATTACTTGCGCGACTTGATCAAACTCAACGCTGACAACTTCCGCGTGTTTGGGCCTGATGAAACCATGTCCAACCGTTTGTATGGCTTGTTTGAAGCCACCAACCGGCAATGGTTAGAACCGATCGATCAAAAGAATTGCGACGAAGATATGGCCCCAAGCGGTCGCATCATCGACTCACAATTATCTGAACACCAAGCAGAAGGGTTTGC
>NZ_BAAFZI010000148.1:0-1091 GCF_045862175.1 Lacticaseibacillus salsurae
TACTTGAATTTACAATTGAAGTGGAACATTAAGAAATAAGACTGACCCACTAGGAGACAGCGTAGAATGTTGTTTGTTGAGAACACCATTATACGGAGGTTTCCTAATGAGCCATTACAATCAGCTTACCGCTATTGAACGCGGTCGTATAGAGTCTTTTATCCAGCTTGGGCTATCCCTTCATGAAATAGCAACGCGTTTGAGCCGCAGCGTTAGCACGATTTCTAGAGAGGTCCATCGATGCACTAAAGAATACAAGGCGTTGGCGGCACAGAAAGATTACCTCAAGAAGCGTAAAGCCTGCCGTCGTCCGCGGATCTTTGAGAACGCTGAGCTCCGAAGTTCGGTCATTAAGGCTATCCAAGATGATCATTGGTCGCCAGAACAGATCGTCGGAAACTACATACGGACCCAAGGATCAAGTCCATTCAGCTTCGTCACAATCTATCGAGAAATACATCGATATAACCTTGGTGTACCTAGAAGTCATGGTGCTAGAGGCATTGCACGTAAATTGCGTCACCGAGGTAAGACAAGGCATAAGAAAGGCTACGTTGAGAAAAGAGGAAAGATTCCGATTTCACACAAATTGGCGGAGAGACCATTGGAAGCTGATAAGCGTACTCGGCTTGGTGACTGGGAACTCGATACTGTTGTTGGTCGTGACGGTGGCGATGTTCTTGTCACAATGATTGATCGCCGCAGCCGACTCTTACTGGCACAAAGGGCCGCCGGTAGGAAGGCTTTACCAGTCCTAGAAACCTTGAAAGCAATCTTCTCAAAGATCCCACATGATATTCTTCATACAATCACTCCTGATCGAGGAAAAGAGTTTGGAAGGCACGCAGAGCTCACAAACGAGTATGAAGTTGAGTTCTATTTTCCCAATCCGCATGCGCCATGGGCCAGAGGAAGCAACGAAAATACCAATGGATTGATTCGGGAATATATTCCCAAAGGAACAGACATCTCTACAATCACAGACGAAGAAATCAATCGAATGGTGTGGCAAATTAACACTCGCCCTCGCAAGATGTTTGGTTGGAAATCTTCGCTGGAAGTCTTCTGGTCGGAGATGTTCCACTTAGCTT
>NZ_BAAFZI010000149.1:0-1011 GCF_045862175.1 Lacticaseibacillus salsurae
GCGTGCAATTCGATGAGCATGTCTTTGAAATCTTGGTTGTACTTCTTAGCCATAACAGATCCTCCAGTCATCATACTTTGATGTTATTATACTAGATTCACTGTCTCACTTTTGAGGGTAACACCAGACGATGACAGATATTGAGTATCAATTAAAAAAACAAATCGACAAAGGTATTGGATTGTTGAAGAGTGAACAAATCGTCAAGCTGGCTTTTATTGCTAGCGTCATTATCTTATCGTATTTAATTGGCCTGTTCTCTCTCTTGAATTCGAAATGGTTTTGGGGAAAATCTATTGGGGTATTTCGCGTGAGCGCATCGATTTTTGTTGTCGCAATCATTGTGCTGATGATCTTCTCCACAAAAATACATGCTACTGAAATAGTAACGAAAGAGTGTAAAAAGCATTTGTCAACTGCTGAAAAATTGCTTAGATATTTTCACTCGGATTCTTTAATTGATATCGAAACCTTTATTCAACATTTGGTAATTGATCGACAGAAAGCATTAAATGATTTCAGGCAGTTTGCATTTCCACTAATTAGTGCCATAAATTTACTGGTCGTTTTGCCATTAATTAGTTTTGTTAGTGCTAGTCTAAGCAACCTAGTAACTACTACTATCACTATTGATAATCTACAAGTTGTCTTGCTTTTTTTTGCGATATTACTTGCGATTGCGTCTGTGACTGTAGCAGTGGAGTATTGGATTGTGTCCGCATTCCAAGGTTATCTCAAAGGCAAGAATGCAATCTTGCAGTCGTTATTGGAAGACCTGGTCTTCATCAAGCGCCATCCACCCATAACTATTTCAGAGTTTGCAATGCTATTATCTGCTAAAGGTTAAAGGAAAGATTCAATCTAGGTGTAGTTTAGCCACGTATATGTCGCGCGGCACGCTATTCCGGCATCCATTCGTCACATTATTTCGGCCTGAAACAACTCTGTTTCGCCGGACTAATGTGACGTTTTTGATTTTTAACTTGGTGATCCGGCAAATTATTCCCTCCG